>DASTKD010000395.1:0-3912 GCA_035716135.1 Ktedonobacteraceae bacterium | reverse complement strand
GTGAGATGTGATAGATTTTGTTGCATGTTTCCCCTGAGCTTGTGAACCTGTATGTTCACCACTTGATTGACAGTACGTTGTTATCTCCAAGTATATCTGTTATGTCTGTGTAGGGCAAATGAAGGCCAGCCATATTTGCGTCTTGCTTTTAGAAAATGATATAGTATCCTTTGGGCTTTACGCGGGCTAAAGCAAGCGTAAGATTTGGGAACGCGGCGTAGGATGGAATCAAGAGGTTGAGATAGCGAACCAGATGAACATACACGCTGTGTGAAATGTTAAGAAGGGGCCAGATTTTTTGCGCTCGGACAGATGTTAGCATATTGAGTTGAGGAGAATTACACATGAAATTTGCAGGTAAATTGCTCACTACCGGTCTGGTGATCGGTGGCGCGCTGGGGGCTTTGACCCTTTTCAACAAAATGACCGATTCGCAGGCGGGCGAGATCGATACCGTCTTGAAAGGCGAGGAGCGCCGTTATCCCTGGAAGGATGGAGATATTTTCTACCTGGTGAAAGGCAACCGCGAGTCGAAGCCGCTTTTGTTAATTCATGGCTTCGGCCCCGGCGCGTCGTCCTATGAATGGCGCAAGAACGTGGACGCGCTGGCGGAACACTTCCGCGTCTACGCGCTCGACCTACTGGGCTACGGCCTCTCGGATCGTCCCGCCATCGATTACACCGCCGAGACGTATGCCGACCTGATTAGCGACTTCTTGAAAGAAGTGATCGGCAAGCCAGCGGTGGTGGTGGCGCGCGGTGAAACCAGCGCCTACGTCATCGCGGACGCTTATCGCCGCCCGCAGCTTTTCGAGCGGCTGGTGCTGGTTGCGCCATCCCCGGTTATGCTACAGGAGACCGTGCCAGGTCCTCTCAATGCGGCGCTGAAGATATTGCTGCGCGCGCCCATCGCCGGCCAGTTCGCCTATAACCTGCTGACCTCGCGCCGCGCCATCCAGAACTACTACGATGCGCAGGGCTACCACAACCCCGGCCTGATTACCGATGAACTGGTCGAGTATATCTTCAGCAGCGCTCACCAGTCCAACGCGCGTTACGCCGCCGCATCTGCCCTGACCGGCAACCTGACCACCGATGCGCACGAGCCACTGGCACGCCTGCAAATGCCCGTCGTGGTCATCTGGGGTCGCGAAGGGACGCTGACTCCCGCCGAGGCAAGCGCGGCCTTCAAAGGCGTCAATGCCAGCATCGAGACGCGCACCCTGGATAACGCCAGCCAGCAGCCCCAGGACGAGCAGGCCACGAAGTTCAACGCGCTGGTACGCGAATTCGCCGGTGTGACCGTCACACAGTAACCAACAGCTAGATACCAACAATGAAAAGAGGCGGATACATGATTATATCCTGCCTCTTTTTATGTTCAATTACCCTGAAAGAGAACTACGACCTTAGTTCTTCTTATCTTTCCTGCTGATGGCAAGAAGGTATTGTTCAGCATCTCCGGGCGTTTGCGCAACGCTGATTTTAACTGTCATGCGGCGCAACAATTCCGCGTCGTCGGTAGCCTCTACCTGCTCCCTTGCAAGGTATCCAAGCTCAGGGAAACGCTCATTAACAACTTCTCGCAAGGTTTGGCGTTGCGCTCTCAGTTCTCCTGCCTGTAAGCCTGTTGTCAGGCCCCGTTCAAGCCCCATTTCTCGCCCCTTTTCAACACCTTCTTCCAACACTTCCTGGTATACAGGGCTATCGCGCAGAAAATCGCTAAACATAGCGAACCTCCTTCTTAACCATGGCAGGTCATGTTTCATCACTTTGGCGGCCAGCGCATATCCGATCCACAACGATTCGGTTTGCTCCGCCGCTACCAGCCCATCAATCATCTCTTCGATGACTTCATGACGCGCTCCATCCTTTGTTAAAGGTAACAACGCTAACAATCCGACAAGGTTCTCTTGCCTTAATTCTGCGGCTGTCACCTTATGCAATTCAATACTACCATAGTTAAAACGTATCGTTTCTTCATCCTCTGACCACACTCGTACATAAGGTGACTGCGGCACATTTCCACAGTCCTTCAGGTAGATCACCCACGAATAGACCTGTACATAATCATACTGGCGCGAAGCCAGCACATTGTATTCCAGCAACCGCTCTCCAATTCGCAGATCGTAGTAGCTCTGAAATTCAATATGTACCAGCGCCCGCTTGCCATTGATAATTGCCTCTAATAGCCCATCCGCATATACATTTTCAACTTTCAACTCATATGGCAATTGCTTCACAAACTGAGCATTACGAAAAAACCACCATAAAAAATCCTGCGGACACCTGTCCACCAGCCTTTTCATTGCATCATCATACGGTTTAGGCACATCACAAGTCCCCCCGATCTCTTATTCTACTGAGAGTGTACCATACCGGAAAAAGCCTGTCGAGGCGTTTACTTGCGAATATTCCCTAACAACGCGCGCGCAATCACGACGCGCTGAATCTGGTTGGTACCCTCGAAGATTTGCGCTACTTTCACGTCGCGCATATAGCGTTCGACAGGATAGTCGCGCACGTAGCCCGCTCCGCCCAGCACCTGCACAGCGTTGGTGGTCACTTCCATCGCTGTATCGGTAGCAAAACACTTCGCCATCGCAGCATTCATGGATGCATTTTGTCCGGCGTCCAGCCTGTAGGCGGCTTCGTAGACCAGCAGGCGCGCGGCTTCGATCTTCATCGCCATATCGGCCAGCATGAACTGGATGCCCTGGAAGGCTCCGATGGGCTGGCCGAACTGCTCACGCGCGCGCGCATAGCTGCTCGCGGTTTCAAAGGCCGCCTGCGCCACGCCGACCGCGATAGCGCCGATGTTGACGCGCCCGCCATCCAGCGACGAGAGCGCGATTTTGAAGCCCTGCCCCTCTTCGCCAATGCGGTTGGCAACGGGCAGAGCGCAATCCTCGAAGAGCAATTCGCGCGTCGGCGAGGAGTGCAGGCCCATCTTGCGCTCCTTTTTGCCAAAGGTGAAGCCGGGCAGGCCCTTTTCGACGACGAAGCAGGAGATGCCAGCCGAACCAACATGTTTGCCGCCTGTCCGCGCCATCAAGAGATATATATCAGCTTCGCCGCCGTTCGTCACCCACATCTTGGAGCCATTGAGTACATAGCAATCATCGCGCCGTTGCGCGTGGCATTGCAGGCTGGCCGCGTCGGAACCCGACGCCGCCTCACTCAAGGAGAACGCGCCGAGCAATTGGCCGGCTGCCAGCGCGGGTACCCATTGACGGCGCTGCTGCTCGCTGCCAAAACGCGCGATACTGCCCGTCACCATGTTATGCACCGACAGACCCACCGCCGTCGCCATCTCGCCCTTCGCCAGCTCCTCGTACACAATAGCCCCCGTCAGGCGACCGAGCGCGCTCCCGCCATACATTTCAGGCGTCGCCATGCCCATCAGCCCCAGTTCGGCCATCTTCGTATAGATGTCACGCGGGAAATACTTCTGCTCATCCCATGCATCCGCATTGGGCGTAATTTCCTGTTCGGTAAAGCGACGCACGGTGTCGCGTATATCTGATTGCTCATCGTCGAGATCAAATTTCATAGCCGATTCCTTCATATCATTGAGCGTACAATCCATCGTCATAATTATTGTACTATGCGATGGATGCTCTTGCACGTTTTCAAAAATGCTGGCATGATGTATACGAACCCGCCCTAATGAATAGTAACGATCAAGATCGGGAATGTCATTCTGAGCGCAGCGAAGAATGACATTCCCGATTGTAATTGGTAATGTTCATCAAAATAGAGAGCCAATAGTATATTTCAAAATTGAACATAAGGAAGCACATATGAGCAGCATTACCTTACTCGGCACAGGCACATGTCAGATTGAGCATGAACGACGCGCATCGAGCGTTCTGCTAGAACTGGATGGCCTGCTGGTTCTGTTTGATTGCG
>DASTKD010000394.1:0-9917 GCA_035716135.1 Ktedonobacteraceae bacterium | reverse complement strand
GTCGCCGCAGGCGACCGGCCCGCAGACTTCTTCTCTCCTTTCAAGCATAACGCATAGCCGCTTGCGATGGTAGTGGCAAACGATCTAATGTCATGACATGACGAAAGTAATAGCATCTCCGTATACCGCGCCCAGCGTTTTCGCGGCATTGCCGTTGCGTACCGCGATAGCGACATAGCCGGAACTATCGCCATAGATGAACGGCAAGCCATCTTCGGGACCATCGGCGAAGAAACGGCGGCGCTCTTCTATCACCTTGCCCAATGCTGGAAAGGAAGCCTGCACACGCGCAAGGTCAAATAGGTCAGGCATCGCAGACAGAGGGATGGAGGTGATGAGATTGCCAAAATTGTCAACATGGATGATGTGCGCGTCAATGGTTGAGCCGCGCCGCGCGGGCTGGCTGGCCTCCAGGCGTATGAGATTGGCCGGGTCTATGGCCGTTCCCAGGTCGCGCATGATGGCGGCACCTTCTCGCGCCAGGTGCGCTCCAACAGGCGAAAAAATGTCGCGGCCATGAAAAGTCGCGCTGACATGTCGCAGATGATAGGCTGGATTCGAGAGCAGCGCTGCTGCATGAGCAGGCTGTTCGGCGAGTATATAGCTAAATAGTCCGTTATCGGGACCTACAAAGAACCATTCACCGGCATGGAGAGCGATGGCCCCACGCGAACTGCCGACGCCGGGGTCTACCACACACACAAAGACCGTGTTAGCGGGAAAATAACGATAGCCGGACGCCAGCACCCACGCGCCGGAAGCCACGCGCTGCGGCGGAATATCGTGGGTAATATCAATGATGTGCGCATCGGGTGTGATACCGGCAATCACGCCTTTCATCACGCCGATGTCTCCCTCGCCGGTGCCAAAGTCGGTCATTAAAGCAACTACAGGAAACTGTTGATGGTCTGCCATGTGTGAAGTGTTCCTTGCCTTTCTCGAGTGTTGTGAAACCGTTTTGCTGAGTTTGCGCGTTCATTATAATAAGTGACCGTCATGGTACATGAGCGTCACCTTTTTCCTCTAAAGCTACTCTTGAGGTTGCGAATGTGCTATACTAGCGCAAACATTAAAGTGTTGTGGAGTCTTATATAGTAGACTTCCACTTGCTCGAAGTATACAACAGGATAGCGTAACGTTAAACAGGTATGAAGTCTTTCAAGATTGTGCATACGTTTGATTTGATAAATATATGAGCGGTAACAACAAGGAGTCTCGTATGAATGTAAATAGCGGTGGACCTCACATTCTTTTATTTGAGCGAGATCAACAACTTACAGGACTGCTCATAAGCGAGTTCCAACTGGCCGGATACGAGTGTCATACGGCCCGCACGGCTGTGGAAGTATTTGATGCCATCGCGCGTTTCCCGGTTCGCCTGGTGTTGGTGAACCTGGCGCAGGCAGCCGCGAACCGGCGCGAGTTCTGGGTGGCGCTGGACGCGCAGAGGCGCGGGCGTGGCGTCCAGGTCTTTACATTCCGCTGCATGAACCTGGCGGGCTACGGCCCCGACGACCCGGAAGAGCGTTCGCGCGCCGTCTTGACGGACATGGAAGTGGATGGCATGTTAGGCGTGATGAACCTCGTCGATGCCGTGCGCGCTCGCATTCCTGGCTCAATGACCGGAACAGGCTCTTTCTCACGGCTAAATACACAGGCAACCGCAAATGGGCAGGCTTCCCCGCCGGACGCACGCGCGGCGCAGATGAACATGCAGTCAACAGCTACCATGCCATCCATGCCAGCCACTAATCCCGCCGGGCCATCTGCTCCTATCAGCCCACCTGATCCGGTCATCGCACCACGCGCGACGATGCCTGCGCCAACCTTTACGGACAAGATTCGCGCCGTAATCTATCCCGGCAATCGCAGTTACTCGCCCACCCCCGAAGTCAACTGGGCTCCACATGCCGCGCCGCCACCGCCACCTGCGCCGCGTCCCATACCCAACCCGGATGTGTCGCTCAGGCCGCAGGTCAATCCCTATGCCAATGCCAGTGAAACGGGCGGCGCAACGCTCGAAAGACCGGCAGGACGCGATGCTGGCGTGCCACCAACGCCGTCATACCAGCAGAACGTAGCACCAACGCCGTCATACCAGCAGAACGTGCCGCCAACAGTCAACAGGGCGGCAAACGTTGCTAATGAAGCGACCGGCCTGGAACAACTCTCGCGTATGGTACGCGAGAAGCCGCCAACCTGGACAGCCAGCGCTCCTCCGTCAATCACGCCGGCTATGGCGCAACCCGCGCCCGCGCCGACCCCTGCACCTGCTGCTCCAACGCCAGCAAAGGAACGTGAAGCGCCATACAAAGGCCCACAAACCGACCAGGTGAACATGCATGATGTCGCGCTCGAAAACGTATCCGCGCCACCGACACCCGTAATACAGTCATCGCCGGTTGAGCCTAAGCCGATCAGTGATTTAGACATGAGGCCATCTCCTATTGAAGGTTTGCCTGTCGAGCGCGTTTCGGAAAGACGCGCCGCACCGCCGCCGCCGCCGCAGGTGGACCAGACTCTGGCACAGGGTATCGCATCCATTACATCACCCCTGCCTGCCGTACATCCACCGCAGACTCCGGTTGCTAAGCCACGTGTGTCTGTGCCACCCACGCCAGTACAGGTCGAGGTCAGTGAGGAAGTTAAGAAGGATGATACAGATCATACACAGGCTGCCATTGCAACAGAGCAAGAGAAAGCCGTTGACCGTTTGCTAGTTGAGCAGATGCCCGATTTGCCAGCAATCATACGCGGACGCTCAGAACGCCCTGCTACATCAGAAGAGGTGTTGTTAGACATCGTGCAGAGCCTGCCGCCCATGCCGGCTCTATCAGCACCACCGTCGTTCCCATCCCAACAAACTCCCGTATTAAGCGGGCGCGCCACCCGCTCTCTGGGCAACGTACTGCTTGAGGGGCATCTGGTACCACAGCACCGCCTGGAAGTGGCGCAAAATATCCAGCGTATGCTGCGCGGCGTCGATCTAAACTATCAATTAGGAGAGATACTCCTCATGTTCAAACTCCTCACACCCGACCAGTTGCTGGCTGCCAGCCTGGTAAGCTACGGCTTGATCTCGGCGGCACAAATCAGCGGACTGGGCCGCGTGCGCCAGGAACTACACCTGATGGGTCTGGAGTATGACCTTGAGAGTTTGCTGGTACTGTTCCGTATTCTCACCCCGGAACAATTGCGCGAAGTACGCGCTAGCTGGTCATCATAAACGCGAATTACCAGGGAGGGCCGCTCTTTATCTGAATAAGAATGCCACCGAGGAACACTATACCCATGAAAGGGATGAGGGCAAAGGGAGAAATGTCTCCATGGAGCAACATTGGGAAGAGAAGGAGAGCTGCAAATGAGAGGAGAGCAACCGCGAAAAGAAGGTAGAGGATGGATTTCCCTCTGTTATTGATATTGAACATGTTTTTCATGGCATTGCCTTTCCGAAGCAATATAGACCTGTTTACTAATGTTTATGAGAATTGCCGGGTGCTTCCCACAGCCAGCGCAAAGCGTTCAGGCGCGAAGGGGGCGGCGCGACATGACGGCGTCTGGCTGGCCTGTCCTGCTCCATACCATCCAGCAGATCGAGGAAAGTATTTACGCTCTGCGCCACTCCTTCGACCATCAAATACCCTGAGGGCTTCACCGCGTCACCCACCAGGTATAGTCCCTGCACCTCCGTGCGCGGTGTCAGGTCTTCGCCCTGCGCGATGCGATTCACCGGCCATTCGCCGCGATAGGCGCTCATGGTAAGAATGCGACAATGCTTCTCGAAAGCTGCGCCGAAAAGCATACGCAGATCGGTCAGTGCCAGCGCCTTTTCTTCCTCGACATTGCCGCTCTGCATGACCTGGTGACTGATGAGCAAGTGTTTGCCAGGGGGAGCCAGGCGCAGGTCGCTATTGGTTGGCTGCACCATACCCGCGATGCGCTGCGTATCCAGGCAATACATGATGCCTTTATGCGGGATAAGCGAGACATCACTGAGGATATGTACTTTCAAACCGATCGCCTCATGAAGCTGTGCAGGCACTTCTTGTTTCAAAACATCGGCCTGGGTGATACGCTGGTTATGAAGCAGGGCATTGGTAGCGCGCGGCCCCAGGTCGCTGACGACCAGCGGAGCGCGCAGGATCGCTTCTTCCCCGCTGACCTTGTCGCGCACGCGCACACCTGTCACGCGGTCATTTTCTTGCAGGATTTGTCGCGCGTCGCATTGCAGGCGCACTTCCGCGCCCAGCCCGGTGATGCGGCGCTGCAACTCGGCGCTGAGCGCGCCGCAGCCTCCCTGCACAATGCCGGGCGCGCCGAAGCGGAACATATTTTTTGTGGTGCGAATGACCTCATCCGTGCTGACCTGATGGAGTTCAAGGCTGAGCGCGAAACGCGAGATACGCTCGAAGAAGGCTCTCAGTTCGGGGTTGCGCTTTACATTGACCTGGCGCGCCAACCATTGATCGAATGGCAATTCGCGTTCGCAGTCGGAAAGGCGGCGGAAGAACATCAAGTAGCCGACGCGGGTGAACCAGAAGAATTGGCGCGGCCCAAAGACCTTGAGCGTTCCCAGAATGCCACGCGAGCGGATTTGCTTACCACGCACATGAAAGGACGCGAAAACATCTGCGTCGAAAAAATGATGTGGCACGCGCAAGAGGCGCAGCATTCGCGCCAACACGCCGCTACTACCAAAGGGGATCATATGAACCGCGCCCGTGCTGACCTGCACGCCCTGAAAGGTTTTGGCGGTGAAGCGCCCGCCGCAATGAGGTAATCGCTCTACTACAATGACACGTTTGCCACGTTGCAGCAGTTGCGCGGCGCTGAGCATCCCGCCCAACCCCGCGCCAATGATGATAGCGTCATAGTCGTTTTCGCGCATGAAAGGTCTCAAGATAAGTGAAATGGGGCATGAGGCGGTGCCTCATGCCCCATTTCACTTATCTATCTTCTCCTACCAGACCGCGCAACAGGCTGGTGCATTCAGCCAGTGTGCTAAGCACGTTCTGATGAATCTGGAAGACTTTGTTCAATTCGCGCGCCTTGCGGGCCAGTTTGATGACATACTCGATGTCACGCGGATTGTTCATGACATCCTCCATCAACTGGAGCAGTTCCGACCAGGCCAGTTGCTCGCGGGTACGCGCCACGTCGGCGATGGTTTTATCCATGCGATCAGAAACGGAGCGCACGCCAGAACGAAGCTGGTTGGAGGTCTGGAGAATATCGGTTTCATGGTTGCGCATGGCCTCTTGCGTCGTATTCAACTGCTCCTGCAAGGAGGCAACCTGGCCGTCAAGCGCCGCCAGGGCTGCGGTCAACGGAGTCACGTCGGGCAAACTGGGCTGCGGCAGGCTGGTCAGGCGGCTGAAAGTGACGCCCTGGCCGGTTTCAAGCGGCGCGGACGGTGTCTGAGAGGGCGTTTGCCATACATCATCGGGAATACTCTGCTGGCTGCTGGCCGCTGGAGCAACGCTTTCAATAGCGGCTGGAGATGGTTCGGGCGCGGGCGCAACCGGAACAGGCTCAGGTGTCACAGGCACTTCATCCTGTTGCGGTGAGATTTGTTGCACGTTACTGCCTCCATTCATTGAGCGCGTGCCATATTCATCGTCGGAAGATGTGGTCATGCTCGCATCTTCCTGTGTGCGATAGGTCATATCTGCCGCCGCCGATGCGCTGACGGTCATGGTGGGCAGACTTTCGATGTCTACGCCAGACGAAGACGATCCCGCCGTCTGGAAAACCAGTTCATGCTCTCCAATGCCGATATGGTCGCCATTCTGGAGAGGGCGCACAGCAGACTCGTCCAGTTGCTGGGAGTTGACGAAGGTGCCGTTGGCGCTGCGCTCGTCACGAATGGAATACTGGCCGTTCTCGTAGAGAAGAGTCGCGTGACGGCGCGAGGTCAGCTTATCCTTTGAAAGCAGGATGTCGCTGTTGGGCGCGCGGCCAATGCTCATCTCGTATTTGTCCAGCGTGTAGTCGTTCAAGACTTCGTTGTTATCAGCCCGCAGGATGAGATGAGCAGGCTCCTCAATCTTGTTCATCACGGCAGGAGCCGCCTGGGGAGCCGTAGCCGTTACGCCGGCGCGCAGCGTAGCCGCGTCTGCCGAGTCGGCCTGGATGGTAAGCAGGTCCGGGTTATTCCAGACGTTGTCTGGACTGGAAGATTGTGCCACTGGCGGAGTCCACTCTGCCGGTGCGGGCAACGTGGAATCGCCCATCACGGTAGGAGCCTGCGCTGAGGGAGTTGATGTTTGCAGGCGATTACCGCAATTCAAGCAAAAATTGTCCCCTGGCCTTGTTTCGGCGCTGCAAAAGGGGCATTTATCCATTGTCGATGTTCCTCCCTTTGTCGGAATGTTCAACTGGTATGCATGACGTGAAACTCGCGCTCATTATACCAGACTTCAGCGTCAAGCGTCGAGTAGCATAGGAGTATTCTTACAGTATTCGTCCCAGGCCACCGACCGAACGACGGATCAAATTACGAATGTACGAGTATATAAACCAGGGAATCACGAAGAGTAGCACGATGAATCCCAGGAACAGGCAGCGCAGGCCGGGGATGAACAGGGCCAGCATACCAAAAAACAACAATAGTACTATGGTAATCGCAAGGATGGCGACACCAATGGTCAAGATTTTTTTCGCGGCGGCATTGCCCTGCCCGCCAAAGCCCAGCGACCCGCCAACCGATGGATCGATCTGCCCGCCACTGGCCTGTTGCGATTGTGAGTAGGATGCGTAGCCAGCATTGCCAGCAGCAGCCCAGGGCGGCACCTGTTGCTGTTGCTGCCCATACGGTTGCGAGTAGGGATTTTGTGGCGCGGACGGCGTTCCCTGCTGGTAGGGGTCCTGAGCGGCCAATACCGCGCCGCAGTTGGTACAAAAACTCGTGTTCGGCTCTATTAATGCATTACAGCGCGGACAGGTCGTGTTCATCGATGATTTCTCCTTTAAGAAGCTGGTATCCAGTTCACGTTTGATTGCAAGCTGTTAAAGGTCTGTTGCAGGTATTCTACACTTCTACGAGCCGATAGCACAATATTGGTAGTCTCGCGCGCGCCAGAACAAAGTTGGAGCGGGACCGGCGTCGCTGTCGGGCTAACCGTTGCCAGTGGCGTACCTGCTGCTGATGGATTGTTCTTCTGTGTGCTTGAACTGTTGGAGACATTGCACGCGAACGTCGCGTTTTGTGAGGTCAATGGCGCTTCCGAAATGGTAATAGATGTATGGTCTGGCAACAGGTATCCAATCAAAAAACTTCCGCCAAAGGTGGGATCATGCACGGTCGCCTGCGCGCTTACCAGACAGGTGCCGCGTGGCAAGTTCGCGGGCAAAAAAACGCCAAAACCAAGATCGGTCTTGACAACGTTCCAATCGGTAAGAGTAGTCGGTGTTCCCGGCCCCACCGTCGCCGTAGCAGTGGCGGTGGCCGTAGGTGTACTGCCTGCAGTCGTCGTAGCCGTCGGCGATCCTCCAGCAGTAGTTGTCGCGGTGCTTGTTGCCGTTGCGGTCGCGGTCGCCGTTGCGGTGGGAACCGCGCCTTCATCGCGGAACAACAGAGCGGGCTTGCCACACCAGCGCAACTTCGCCAGTGGCAAATCAGGCGAGAGCGTCGCCGTTGGACTCGGTTTCGAGTTCCCCCCAAAGGGATTCGAGCATGAAGCCAGCAGCACGCCGGCCAGTAGCGCACTCAATGCCAGGTACGCAAAGACATAATCAGACCGTCGCGCCCCACGAGACGGAAAACGAAATACAAACATACAAACTCCTCTTCAAAACGCAGCCAGAAAGGTGTTCCCATTGGGAAGCTCAAACAAGCGTCCAGACATCACCCTCTTTTTGACTAGTATATAGTAAGAGAGAAAGAAAACCTATGAAGTAGCTCTCAATTTTGCTACCCAAAAGGCTTTACAGCCCGCGAATTTAGTGTTACCATTACGCACTGCAACCCAAATATGCCATGAGAGACAGGCTTTATTAACCCGTTTTGATGATATTCGTCGTTTAATTAGTGAACGACTTTCCCATAGAAATGCGCCGCGCTATGGTACGGGTAAACTGATCCTACCAATACAAACGCACGAACATGCCAAACAGTACAGAATGTCGCCGAAGAGGTAATCAGGTGTGAACGCAAAGCAAATCTGGCAAACAACAATTGAACGCTTGCAAACGAAGGTCCAACCGGCGGCTTTTACGACCTGGTTTCAAGGAACGGATGCCATCTCGTTCCAGGACGGGATTTTCATTGTGCGCGTTCCAACCACCTTCGCCAAAGCCCACCTGGAGGGACGCTTTCTTGACTTGATTCGCTCAATTCTATCAGAGGTCGCCGGACGCCAGGTGGAAATACGTTTCCTGGTATCCAAAGAAGCGCCTGAAGCTCGCACTGACGGGACAGGCGAGGCAGCACAGGCTCCGCATAAACGCGGCTATCGTATCCCTAAAAATCGCCTGACCTCGCTCGAGCAGGAGAAATCGAAACTCGACGCGGCCTTCGTGGTCAATAGCTCTGCTGCTTCCAGCCGCCCTGTCGCGCATCGCCGCGTGGAGAGCGAGCAAGCAGAGCAAGAGTTCGACGCGCAAAACGAGGCACAGACACCGCGAGATTATATTAAAAATGCCCTGCCCGGTCTGTTACCCCTGGGCGGCGAAGGCATGTTAAGCCCACGCTACACCTTCAGCAGCTTTATCATGGGCAAGTCGAACCAACTGGCACACGCGGCATCGCTGGCGGTGGCAGAGAATCCCGGCAAGGTCTACAACCCCCTCTTCTTCTATGGCGGCGTCGGCCTGGGCAAAACCCACCTGCTGCACGCCATAGGGCATGTGGGCGAGGCGTCTGGCTTAAACGTACTGTACGTGACCTCAGAAAAGTTTACCAACGAAATTGTCAATGCTATTCGCTATCAAAAAACTGAAGAGTTTCGCACGAAATATCGCCAGATCGATATTTTGATGATCGACGACATCCAGTTTATCGCAGGCAAAGAGTCAACCGAGGAAGAATTTTTTCACACCTTCAACAGCTTGCACAGCGCCAACAAACAGATCGTGGTGACGAGCGACCGCCCGCCCAAAGCCATCCATAGCCTGCAAGACCGCCTACGCTCGCGCTTTGAATGGGGTCTGCTGGCAGACATCCAGCCGCCAGAGTACGAGCATCGCCTGGCTATTCTGCGCTCGAAGGCCGAATCGCTGCGTTTCGCTATCCCCCCCTCGGTCATCGAATACATCGCGCGCCCGGAGTGCAACAGCGTGCGCGAACTGGAGGGCGCGCTCAACCGCGTCGTCGCCTACGCGACGTTGCACGATGCCGCCCTGACGGCCAGCCTCGCGGCGCAGGCGCTAGAACACATCTACAGCGAGAACAGCAGACCGACCTCGACCCTGAACATCTCCGAGGTCTTACAGGGTGTCTGCGCCTATTACAACGTAGATATTGAGCGTATACGTGGCAAGCAACGCGAGCGCGAGGTCGTCTGGCCGCGCCAGGTGGCAATGTATCTAATGCGCCAGGAAACTAACGCCTCCCTCCTGCAAATCGGCACGGAACTGGGCGGGCGCGACCACACCACCATCATGCATGGCTGGGAAAAAGTGCAGGCCGAGATCACCAACAACGACCGCGTGCGCCACGAAATAGCCGCCGTCCTCGAATCGCTGCAACACGGCAAAGCATAAATACAGGAGAAAAAATCTGCGGGCTGTTTGCCGACGGCAAACAGCCCGCAGATTTTTTCTCCTGCATTTCGCCGCCGCAAGGCGGCAAGAATCCATGCTCATCATGTTATATAATTCAGGGCATGACAGGCAAATTCCATAGAACCTGATGAATTTTCCTACCTACCATCGGTCGTACCCTGTCATCCTGAGCGCAGCGAAGGATCTCACTTGCC
>DASTKD010000393.1:0-3619 GCA_035716135.1 Ktedonobacteraceae bacterium | reverse complement strand
TAGGATCAAATATTCCTTCTTAGATCAAAACTGCCACAATCCCTGCCAGTGTCACGATCACGCCAATAATGGCCGCTACTGACGGTATCTCGCCCAATAAGATAATGCCCAGGATGATTCCCCCGGTCACTTCTTGCGTGGCGATCAGGTTGGCGTAGGTAGCGTGGACGCGGCGCACGGCGGCGTTGTAGAGAGTGTGTCCAAGTCCGAGGGGGAAGACGCCCAGCGCGACGACCGCGCCGATGGCTCCCGCTGGATAGGCGTGTGAGAAGGCGAAAAAGAGCGCAACGGGCAGGAGCCACAGCGCGGCCAGGCCATAGACGTTGGTGGTGTAACGAAAAAGTGGATGACGATCGCGTTCGCCGCGTCCCGCTACCGAATAAATGGCGAAGCAGATGCCCGACAACAGCGCGATACCATCGCCAAGTACCATACAATGGCCTGTGCTGGTAAGCGAACAGGCGGTATAGTTTGGCTGGAAACCCGCCATGATGGCGATGCCGATTATAGCTATGGCGATGCCCAGGTACTTGCGTTTTGGCAGCGATTCGTGCAAAAAGATGGCCGAAAAAAGCGTGGCAAAGATGGGCGAGGTATAGGCCAGGGCGAGCGCGTGCGCGATGGTCGTGAAGCTGAGGGAACTGATATACGTGAGAAAGTGCAGCGCTGTTACCAGTCCATAAAAGAGGAAACGCGGCACTTCCTGGCGTTTCAAGAGCAGATGCTGGCGCGTAAGTATGCCCATCGTGGCTACAAGCAGAGTAGCGATTGCCAGTCGCCAGAAAGCGATTTCAATCGAGGTGAACGGGCTGGACCAGCGCACAAAAATCGGGCTGGTTGAGAAAAAGAAAACGGCCAGACAAACGTACAGCAGGCCGGTTTTCGATTGCTTGACGGGCGTTGCGGCTATAGCATCGACAGGTTGTTCAGCTTTTGCCATGACACCTTTCTTGCCTTGTTTTCATGCGCGTAAAGTGGAGATGAGACGTTTGGGGCGCAGCACAAGGTCAATGGCGTCGATTGGGCCGCGCGCCAGCGCATCAGCCGCCTGCAACGCCTGCACAGACACGCCCTCGCTCGCAAATACCGCGATGCCGATAGCGGCCAGGCGAAGCATGGCCGCGTCATTAGAACCATTGCCAAAAGCAATTACACGCTCCGGCCCCAGTTGCTGCACGAAACGCGCCTTATCCTCGCCTGTGCTAATGATTTGGAGCGGAATGCCCAGACTCTGCTCGATTTCCGCGAGATTGCCATGTGTACCAGCTGTCAAGAAAGAAATAGAAAGATGCTCCCGCAGGCTTTGCAAGCGTTCAACAACCCCTGCGATCAGTACGCCATCAACCGCGATCGTTCCGTTCACATCGAAGACCGCGTTAGTTAGCTCAATCACCCCTCTGCCGGGGATGTCTATACGTATCATGCACTACATCTCCTTATCTGGAAAAAAGTCTGTAGGGGCGGGGGAAGGGTGGATGATGGGTGGGGACGCTTGCGTCGCCCTGGGGAGGTTTGCGTTCCCGATAGCGGGCGACGCAAGCGTCCCCACACCGCGTCCACTCTTCCCCCGCCCCTACAGAAGAGGTTGGCGCTTAGATGTCAAAATCTATTATCGCGCGCCCACAAATCAACCGATGGCATACAATCGTGCCTGGCGGCGCTCGTCCAGCATTTCGGGGGTTGCGCCCATGCCTGCCAGAGCCAGCGATGCAGAGAGTCGCACCGGGCGCGGCAGTTGCTTATTGCCGGACATATGCCTGAGCGGTGTGACTGCGTCTGCTTCGTTCAACAGAGTGAGCAGCCAGACGATTGACTGGCGTTCGCGCTGGTCGCCACGATGCAGGGAACGCACAAGCTGGCGAGCCAGTTGTTTGCCAAAACGCTCTTTATTGCACAGCAGATGCTGTTGCATCTCGCTGGTAGTCAGTGTTGGATCATTCACAAGTCGGAGTAGCTCGTTTACTTTCAGGCGAAGTTGCCTGCGTGTTTCAAGCTCCACAATGTTCCAGCCATAATCAAAGGTCTCTTCATTCGCCTGGAACAGCCTGGCGCCTTTTTTCTCCATCAAGATTTGCCTTTCCAGAGTCTTATGTGGCTCTGACACAGTGTTGTTTCAACACACTTGTTTATCATCTTGCCTCCCCTCAGCCGGAGAGGCGTATACAAACGGCTCTTGTCGCGCTGCAATCATCTCTAAGAGTTCGCGCAGCCCATCGAGCGCGCGTTTCCTCAGTTCAGTACTGAGCGTATTATCGGCTTCAAATTCGTCCTCGTCTAAGACGAGTGGCACACCTAGTGGGTCAACCCATACGTCGAGCAGCAAATCAACCTGCTCGATACGCTCATCGAAAATAGAAGCTGGTTGCGCGATGTTGCAATACCAGCCTTTTCTCTGTCCGCCGGCGTTGGCGATGTCAAAAATATTGTACCAGCGGTCGCTATAATAATATTCGGTAAAACGGTCTCCCGGCTCGAAGCGCACATAACCGAGATCTTTAGCTGCCTGTTTCCAGTATGCCTGTATAATTACGCCATCCGCCAGATGTTTGACAATTTCGCCTTCATACTGGATTTTGGCCTCACCAGCCGTATTGAGTTTGACGACAGTTATCATGCTTCTTGCTCCCGGACAGCCAGATACCAGTGTACAATATTTCTACCTAATGTCAAGTGTCCCTGTGCCGTAATCAACAGGGGCTTGTTCCTGACCCTGAGAGGTCGAAACGAGAGGCCGCTTGACAGGGCGACCCACTCAGGACAGATGTACCGTCCTGAGCAAGAGACAACAGGTACTTGTCTCTAATATTGTAGCTGGCATTCAAGTCAGCATGGAGGCAGTAGCCGCATTGGCGGCACAGGAACAGGGCCTGCGAACGACGATTGTTCCGAGCTTGATGCCCACAACGACTACAGGTCTGCGAGGTATGTCGGGGGTCTATTTTGACTACCTGAATACTGCGTGTTTGCCCTTTGTAGGCGATGAAGTCATAGAGTTGGGCGAAAGTCCACGCGTGCAGTTTGCGCTTATTCTCGACGTTCCTGTTCTGTTTGCCACGCCCCATCTTGGAGGTGTCCCGGATGTTGGAGAGGTTTTCCAGTACCAGGGTACTGCCAGCAGGGGCATGCTGGACAATCCGTTTGGAAAGGACATGGTCTGCATCCCGGTGAAACCGTGCCTGCCGTTTGCCCAGCTTTTTCAAGTGACGTTTGGCTGAAGTAGTTCCTTTGGATTGCAGTTTTCGGCGCAGACGGAAATAGCGACGATCCACCTCTTTCCAGTGAGGCGACCCAAGAAAGTGACGCTGCGAGGTCACGGCAGGGCGGTTCAGACCCAGATCAATCCCAATCACGGTGTCGTCTTTCGGGACACTCGGCTCAGGAACTGACACCACGACGTGCAACCACCACTTGCCACGGCGCAAGAGCAGATCGGCACTAGTCATCGGATGGCCGATGTACTGGTTGCAGTAGGCAGGGACCGTGAAGGGGAGAATCACCCGCCCATGAATGGTCGATAGAGTGACCACGCGCTGGGTCCAACTCAGCCCATAGGTGCGCTCATTGTAACGAATCGGACAGAGCAGACTGTGTGGACACTTGACCGGTTTGAATGGAGGAG
>DASTKD010000392.1:0-4363 GCA_035716135.1 Ktedonobacteraceae bacterium | reverse complement strand
CGGCTGCTGTGGCTGCTGTGGCTGCTGCTGCGGTGGATACTGCTGCTGTTGCGCCGGATATTGCGGCTGCTGTGCCTGGTACGGCGGGTACTGCGGCTGTTGATCGGCAGGTGGGTAGGGCTGCTGGTACGGCGGGTACTGCGTGGGCTGTCCGGGGTACTGCTGCCCATACTGCCCATATTGTGACTGGGACGCGGCATACGCAGGGATAGGCTGGCGATAGGCCATAACAGCACCTACGACCATGCCGATAGAGGCTATCAGGAAGAGAAACCAGCCGAAGCCGAGGCCAAAGCTAAAACCGGTAGTTAAACCGCCCAGATTGCCTCCTCCGAACTCGCTTTGATAGCCCAGCAGGAATAAGAGATGGAGTAACAGAGCCAGTCCCCCGGCTACAAGCAGAGTAATGCGACCATACCTGACCTGTTTCTCAACCGGCATGTTGGTCAGCCCGAATGCGTTGTTCCTGAAAATCAACACCGCAGTTACCGCGATGGCAACCAACGCGCCAATTTCCTCAAACCAGAGCCAGCCGCCGCTGGTTCCACTCGCCGAAGCGCTGACACCGAGGTATGACGCGGTTACGTAAGGCAAGAAAAAGGCGATGAAAGCGACAATCGCGGCCCCGCCGGCGATCACATACCCGCGATTCTTCTGCTGCTTGAGCAAGTCCATCACGTTCACGTTCATAGAGACCTGACCTTTCCGTCGGCTCCTGAGAGCCGCCAATACATTTTTTTCTGGCAGTAATTTGCACCTACTAACAGTTTACAGGAGACCTTACTACCTGTTCCCTACTGCAAGTGTAGCCTGTCCCGCCTGAAGAAGCTATGAGTAATGATACCGAAATAAAGTGACGCATAACATAGTTGCATCGTGCATAAGTTACAGCATTTGCGGAGATTTGTAAAGCTTTTTCTGACCAATCTACCCTATCGATTAACCCATTCCATGAGATACAATGAAAATACATCGCTGTCACACGGACAAAGGAGTATCTCTATGGCAAAAATGATTGAAAGCGCCGCGACACGCGCGCGTATCCCTTTTAAGAACGAGGAAATTTTAGATTTTAGCAGGCCGGAAAATCGCCAGCCACAGTTGGCCGCGCTGGAAAAGGCCAAAAGCGAACTTGGGCAAACTTACCCATTGATAATTAACGGCAAGCAGATAAGCGGCGAGGCCACCTTCGCCTCCGTCAATCCATCACAGCCCGACCAGGTGATCGGACACTTTGCCAGCGCCACCATCGCGCAGGCCAACGAAGCGGTACAGGCCGCCGCGAGCGCCTTTGAAAGCTGGCGGCACGTTGCGGCTGAGGAGCGCGCAGGCTATCTTTTCGCGGCTGCCGACCTGCTCAAGCAGCGCCGTTTCGAGATGAACGCCTGGATGATTCTCGAAGTGGGCAAAAGCTGGGTCGAGGCCGACGGGGATACCGCCGAGGCCATCGACTTCATGGAATATTACGCGCGCGAAATGATGCGCCTGTCTGAGGATCAGCCCATCGTCAAAATCGAGGGCGAAGATAACCAGCTTGTCTACATCCCCCTGGGCGTGGGCGCGGTCATCCCGCCCTGGAACTTTCCCGCCGCCATCACCATCGGCATGACCAGCGCCGCATTTGTCGCGGGCAATACCGTTGTACTGAAACCCGCCAGCACCTCGCCCAGAATCGCCTGGGAGTTTGTGCGTATCCTCATGGATATTGGCCTGCCGGCAGGCGTGGTCAACTTCTTGACGGGTTCAGGCGCGACCATTGGCGACGCGCTGATCGAACATCCTCAAGTACGTTTCATCGCCTTCACCGGCTCGCGCGATGTTGGCCTGCGCATCAACGAACTGGCCGCCAGACCATACAAAGGGCAGCGCTGGCTGAAACGCACCATCCTGGAGATGGGCGGCAAAGACGCGGTAGTCGTCGATGAAACCGCCGACCTGGAATCTGCCGCGACGGGCATCGTGGCTTCCGCCTTCGGTTTCCAGGGACAGAAATGCTCGGCAGGCTCGCGCGCCATCATCGTTGAAAGCGTCTACGACCAGGTGTTACAGAAGGTCATTGACAAGACGAAGAAACTGACGATGGGCGATGTCACGCAGCCGGAAACCTACATGGGTCCGGTCGTCGACGCCAACGCTTTCAAAAAGATCACCGAGTACGTCGAGATCGGCAAAGACGAGGGGCGTCTCGTGGCTGGCGGCGGTCATCATAGCCCCGGCTACTTCATCGAACCAACGGTCATCGCCGATGTTGACCCCCATGCGCGCATTGCCCAGGAAGAAATCTTTGGCCCTGTACTGACCGTTATCAAGGCAAAGGACTTCGACGACGCCCTGCATATCGCCAACGACACCGAATATGGATTGACCGGCGCGCTTTACTCGCAGGACGAGCAGCGCATCGAGCGAGCGAAGGAAGAGTTCCACGTCGGCAATCTCTACTTCAATCGCAAAAGCACGGGCGCGCTGGTGGGCGTTCATCCCTTTGGCGGCTTCAACATGTCTGGTACCGACTCCAAAGCCGGTGGCAAAGACTACCTGCTGCTCTTTACCCAGGCGAAGGCCATCTCGGCTAAAAAAGTGCCGGGCATCCAGCGTGGCGCTGTATAGTAAGGAGCGAATATTGTCGCATGTCACACAACTGCGTCCGGGAACGTGGCAAATCTCGCACCCTTTCCAGGGTGAGGAAGAAATCGTTGGCTCTTACCTTATAGCAGGAGCCAACGAGCTTGCCATCATCGATCCCGGACCGGGCAGCATGATCGACTCATTGCTGGCCTCCATCCGCGAGGCTGGCTTTGAGCCTGAAGACGTAACCCATATCCTGGCAACGCATGTTCACCTCGATCACGCGGGCGCAACTGGTTCGCTTGTCAGGCAGATGCCGAAAGCGCAGGTCTACGTTCATGGCCTGGGCGCGCCGCACCTGCTCGATACGACGAAGGTGGTAGCCAGTGCCTCGCGCATCTTCGGTGAGCGCATGAAGCCATTATGGGGCGAGATTGAACCGACGCCCTTTGAGCGCCTGCACGTCATCGAGCATGGCGATAGACTCACCATAGCGGGTCGCCGCCTGGAAGTCCACTACACGCCCGGCCACGCCATCCACCATGTCATATTCTTCGATGCCCATTCCGGAGAACTCTTCGCCGGTGATGCCGCCGGAGTGCGCCTGCCCGGCGTCGATTACGTGCGCCCACCCACACCGCCGCCCGACCTCGACCTTGAGGCATGGTCAAATACCATCGATCTTCTCAAAAAGTTGCGCCCCGATGTCCTCTATGTCGGGCATTTCGGGGCCATCAAAGCCATCGTGCCACAACTGGAACGCCTGCGCGAAAAGCTCTATGCCTGGGGCGAATTTGTGCTTTCCGCCATGCGCGACGGCAAAGAGGAACCCGCAATCATCGCTATGCTCATCGAACACGCCAGACCCGAACTATTGCAGGCCGCGGGAGGCGATACCAATGTGCTACCGCGCTACGAAATCGCCACCAACTACCCCATGACCGTCCAGGGCTACATGCGCTACTGGAAAAAGAAACATCCCGAACGGCTGTAAAGGCAGCGATGTTCATTTCGGGGCAACCACAGAGGTTGCCCTTTTTTACAGGCGTCAACAATCTTGTCTCCTGTATCACTTCCTACCGATAGCATAGTGAGAAGAGAATCAATTTTCATTTTCCACTACTTTTACGTCATTCATACGTAGAATACACAAGTTGGATTCTCTCTTTTTCTTCTGATCAGGGTGTAAGGCAAACCGCGTAATATTGTCCCCTCGTAACGCTCACTGGTACATAGGTGTTGTGGCTTAATCCAGGCGTATTCATAGGAAATGGAGAAAAACCAATGCTCACGATCAGCACTATTGCGGCTGCTTTGGCAAATCCAACAACAGACAACTCTTCGGCCACTGCTTTAGTTATCATAGGCGTTGTCGTGTTCTTTTTTATCTTGGTAGGAGCTTCTTCATCAGGAACTTCAGCGAAGAAAGTGCTGAAGAAATCTTTTTGCCCGCATTGTAAACGGGAAATAAACGTGACCGCTCAACCAACCAGAACCATGCAGAAAACTGCCCTCACTTCGAATGGAAAGGGTAAAAACTCGCGCTTCGCAAGCTCAGCCAGGGCGACACTTCCTCGCGTAAACGCTCCGGTTCAACGAGTAGGAGGGAAAACGTACTGCCCATATTGTCATAAGCGAATATTAGCGAGTTGATAGTCCAGATATTCCCCACTTCTCAGATCGGGAAGTGTGGCATTCTTGAGAACAAATAATCTAGTAGGGCGAAGCTAAAGAACCGCAAAGATAAACTCATCTTTACAAATGCCATAAGTAAAACGTAGAGATAACAAAGCAAAGA
>DASTKD010000391.1:0-12763 GCA_035716135.1 Ktedonobacteraceae bacterium | reverse complement strand
CATATTTCCTTGACAGGCTTTATACATTCATGTTAAGCTTTTATTGTGCCTCATAGCAGAGGTACAATTTCCAGTACAGGTATTAGAATGAAAGGGAATATCCTGGATGGGTATCGCTTACCGGGCAACAGCGTGTGCAATTGGGAGTAGCTCCCGCGCGCGTCGTTACGTTTACAGCCCTCGACAGCATCTGCCCATGAGGATGCTATGCCCTTTTTTAAGAAGGGATGAAACCTGAACCGGACACATAGTATATCTCAAATCAGCCGTGGGCAGCAGATTAGCGCTCACGGTTTTTTTTATGCTTTCAAACATGGGAAATAGACGAATAGTATCACCGGGAGAGTGGCATGATTTCGCAAAAATCGCGTACAAAGAAAACAAGCGGCACTATTACATACCGCGCTTTACTGGGAACCTATCTGCGACCACAATGGGCGAAAGTTGCGCTAATGAGCCTTTTGCTGCTGACCAGCATCGCCCTGCAATTGCTCAATCCTCAGTTGCTGCGCTCTTTTATTGATACTGCCATCAATGGTGGCGCGTATACCATCCTGCTCACGATTGGAGGATTGTTTGTTGGCATCGCGCTGCTGAACCAGGCGGTCTCGGTCGGAGCCACCTACATGAGCGAACTGGTGGCATGGACGGCCACGAACTGGCTGCGCAGAGACCTGGTCGCGCATTGTCTCAACCTGGATATGACCTTTCACCAGGTCTATACGCCGGGGGCGCTGATCGAGCGCATTGATGGAGATGCGAATACGCTGGCAACCTTCTTCTCACAGGTCATCATCAACCTGGTGGGCAATATGCTGCTATTGCTAGGCGTCGTGGCGCTTTTGTTTCGCATAGATTGGCGGCTGGGCGCTAGCATGATCGCCTTTATCTTCCTGGCGCTGGGTATCATGGCCGGCATCCACAAATATGCGGTGCCGCGCTGGGTTGCCAACAGGCAAAAGAGCGCAGAATTTTTCGGTTTCCTGGGAGAACACCTCGAAGGAACCGAAGAGATACGCGCCAACGGGGCCAACAACTACGTCCTGTCACGCTTCTTTCTGTTTTTGCGCGCATGGCTGCCCATCACGCGCGAGTCCGCTATCGCCGGATTCTCTACATGGATGACTATCGTGACGATCTTTGCGCTTGGCAATACCGTCGCATTTATCATAGGGGCCTACCTGCTGAGCATTCATACCATTACCCTGGGAACGGTCTATCTGATCTTCTACTACACCAACCTGATCGTCCAGCCCATCGAGCAGATCCGCGACCAGGTTCAGGAGTTACAGGCGGCGGCAGCCGGTATGGAGCGCATCCAGCAACTATTACAAACCCGTTCCGCTCTGGCGGATGGTATAGGAGAGCAGTTACCGGCAGGCCCATTAGCAGTCGATTTCCAACATGTCACCTTTGGATATGCCGCGAACGAACCGGTGCTGCATGATCTCACCTTGCATGTAGCGCCGGGGCGCGTACTCGGTCTTCTGGGGCGTACAGGCAGCGGCAAGACGACGCTGGTACGCCTGCTACTGCGCTTCTATGACGTACAAGAGGGAGAGATACGGCTGGGAGATGTGCCGGTCAAAGCCGCGCGCCTGCATGACTTACGGCGGCACATTGGTATGGTTTCGCAGGAAGTGCAGCTTTTCCACGGCAGCGTGCGCGACAATTTGACCTTTTTCGACCGTTCTGTCGCGGACACAAACATCATCACGGTTCTCAAAGAGGTGGGACTGACGCGCTGGTTCGCGTCACTACAAGAGGGATTGGACACTGAGATTGGCGCGGGTGGCGCGGGATTGTCCGCCGGAGAATCGCAGTTGCTGGCCTGCGCGCGTGTCTTTCTCAGCAATCCCGGCCTCGTCATTCTGGATGAAGCCTCGTCGCGTCTTGATCTCAAGACCGAACGAGTGATGGAGCAGGCCATGCAAAAGTTGTTGCGGGGCAGAACGGCGATCATTATCGCGCATCGCCTGTCAACCGTGCAACACGCGCATGAAATTTTGATTTTACAGGATGGACACATCCTTGAGCATGGCTCGCAAACGGCCTTACGCTCCGATTCCACTTCGCATTATGCTCGTCTCCTGGAGACGGGATTGCAGGAGGTACTGCAATGAAAACATTTGTCTTTATGTGGCGTTTGATTCGCTATCGCCCGGTACTCTATACAGGTATCACGCTTATCTGGATTCTGGTATCCGTTGCGCCAGTCGTTCCCGGTTTGCTTATCCAGCAATTCTTCAACGCGCTGGCGAAAAGCGGCTACCTCACGCCTGAGATATGGGGACTGATTGCCCTTTTCATGGCAACGGCGGTGGTGAAAGCCATCTTGATCCTGGTAAGCGGCATCATGAGCAATCACTGGCGTTTCTCGATTACTGGCCTTTTGCGGCATAACTTGCTCAAGCGCATCCTGGAGCGACCGGGCGCGCGGGCCGTACCCGGATCTACCGGTGAGGCTATCACCCGTTTCCGAGAAGATGTCGAACAGGTAGATCACGCCGTTGACTGGACGATTGATGTGATGGGCATGGGGCTTTTCGCGCTGATAGCGCTGGTTATCTTGCTCAGAATTAGCGTGATCGTCACGGTTAGTATCTTCCTGCCGCTGGTAGCCGTCGTAGCGTTGGTTCAATCTATGAGAAAGCGATTGGAGAAGTATCGCACCGCCAGCCGGAAGGCTACAGGCTCCGTCACCAGCTTTCTGGGAGAAATCTTTGGCTCCGTGCAGGCCATTCAGATCGCTGGAGCGGAAGGGCGCGTGGTTGAACGTTTTCACACATTCAACGAAAAACGACGGGCAGCTATGCTCAAAGATAGAGTACTCGAACAACTGCTGAACTCAACCTTTGGCAATATCGTGGGCCTGGGTACCGGTTTCATCTTATTGCTGGTGGCGCAATCGATGCGCACGTTGCAACTGGGCGTGGGCGACCTCGCCATATTCCTGTACTACCTGGCCTTTGTGACGGATTTCACCCAGTTCTTCGGTACATTCCTGGCTCATTACACACAGACAGGCGTAGCCTTCCGCCGTATGGTGGAACTGCTGCAAGGCGCGCCTGCCGCCAGCCTGGTAAAGCATTACCCGCTCTTTCTCTCAGGCCAGATACCAGAGGCGTCTTCCTCGCATGAAACGCCCAAGCAACGCTTTGATGTGCTGGAAGCGAGGGGATTAACCTATCACTATCCATCGACGGGGCGCGGCATTGAAAACATCGACCTGCGAGTGCAACGCGGAACCGTAATGGTGATTACAGGCCGCGTCGCCTCTGGCAAGACTACACTCTTGAGAGTAGCGCTGGGTTTGCTGCCCAAAGAGGCGGGCGATATTCGTTGGAACGAAGAGATGGTGCATGATCCGGCAGCGTTTTTTGTGCCGCCACGCAGTGCGTACACCGCTCAGGTGCCGCGCCTCTTCAGCGCCACGCTCAAAGAGAATATTCTTTTCGGCACCGCGGAAGATCAACAAGCGCTGGCAACGGCCCTACACACGGCTGTGCTAGAACATGATATAACACAGTTAGAACAGGGCATGGAGACCACCATTGGCGTGCGCGGCGTCAAACTGTCCGGCGGCCAGGCGCAGCGCGTCGCGGCGGCGCGTATGTTCATGCGCGACGCCGAATTGCTGGTCTTTGATGATCTCTCCAGCGCGCTCGACGTGGAAACGGAAGGCCAGCTCTGGGAGCGCCTGTTCGCGCACCGCCAGGAAGTCACCTGCCTGGTCGTGTCGCACCGCCGCTCGGTGCTGCAACGCGCCGACCGCATACTTGTCTTGAAAGAAGGGAGACTCGAAGCCGAAGGAACCGCCGAACAACTCTTGCAAACTTCAGAGGAATTTCGACAACTCTGGTCACATGAAGCCGTATAAAGGAGACAACAAACGTGACAACACACAATGATCGACCCCGAACTTCAGCAGCCGAGGTTCATATCCTTTTTAATGGCTATGCGGACGATGGAGATGCGCCAAACATGAGCCGCGTCGCATCAACGGTGGCATTTGTGCGCGAGGGCGAGGCGCGCGTGATTATCGATCCAGGCATGGTGCCGAACCCCGGAGCCATGCTCGAGCCACTGGCCGCTTTAGGAATATCGCCCGGCGCTATTACCGACGTGATTTTCTCGCATCACCATCCCGACCATACCCTCAACGCCGCCCTGTTTCCCAACGCGCGTTTCCACGATAACTGGGCTATTTATCAGGGCGATAATTGGGAGAACCGCGAGGCGGAAGGATATGAAATCTCGCCTTCTATTCGCCTGATCGAGACGCCCGGACATACCGCGCAAGATATTACCACCCTGGTTGGCACGCGGGATGGCGTGGTTGCCTTCACTCACCTGTGGTGGTCTGCCGAAGGGCCTGCTGATGACCCGTTGGCTACAGACAATGACGCACTGCACCGCAACCGCGAGCGCGTGTTGCAGGTAGCGACGCTGATCGTGCCGGGTCATGGCGCGCCATTTAAGCCGGATGAATCAACGCCTCGCTAAGGCCAATTAGCAAGGCAAAGAAATACTCTCTAAGATCTAAAAGTAAGCAGATATGAAGATATCTGCTTTTTTGCCGTTTACTTGTAGCAGGTAGATAATTTATCATTATTGGTCATTTTGTATCTCTATGAAAAGCTGAAGGATACGCTACATGCTACGTTTGTTCAAAGCAGCTATTTTGGGTATATGTATCCTGGTATTCGTTGCCATCGGGATATTTAAGTTTTTTGAGCCGCATACGGTGGGAGCGTCCATCAACAGCCATTCACCTGCCTCAGGACTGCTAACGCCGACTCCGACCGAGCGCATTACTGACCAGAAACATACGACAGACAACGCTCCTGCCGGTAAGCAAGGAAATCGCCGGAGCGTTCAACCAGTACCAACAGCGACACAACAACCCGCAACGAGCAACGCTTTTGCCGATGGGCCGTATACGGTAAAGGGAAACGCTATTATAGGAGCCGATGGCAAACGTTATTTGTTCCACGGCGTCGGGCGTGATAGCCTGGAATATAATTGTTGGGGCGATGGACATTTTGACGCGCAAGAACTGGCCTACATGGGGTCGGGAAGCGGAAAATATGCCGTCACCTACTGGGGCGCGAACACCGTGCGTCTGCCACTCTCCGAAGGCATCTGGCTGAACGGGCAATCCTCGCAGGGATGCAGCGCGGCGCAGTACCAGGCGCTCATCAAGCAAGTCGTGAATTCGCTGACCACGCTCAAATTGAACGTCATACTCGATTTACAATGGTCGGATGCAGGCGGCCAATCCCTGCAAGCCGGTGGCCCCTGGGCCTTGCCCGATGCCGATAGCGTGATTTTCTGGCAGCAGCTCGCCACCATTTACAAATCCTATCCCAACGTGCTGTTCGAGCTTTTCAACGAGCCGCATCCCGGCACCTGGGCCTGCTGGCTCTCCGGCTGCGTAACCAGCGATACAGCGTATTCGCAGGATTGCAACTGCAACAAGTCTCTCACCTATAACAGCGTTGGGATGCAAGCGCTGGTCAACGCGGTACGCGGCACAGGCGCAACCAACCTGGTACTTGTTGCTGGCATGGATTGGGGCTACGACCTGAGCCAGATCACGAAGTTTCCCATCGCGGGAACAAACGTGGTTTACGATACTCATCCCTATCCTTATACAGAAAAACTGCCCAACACCTGGAATGCCGCATTTGGCACGATCAGTAAGACACACCCCGTCATCTCAGCGGAAAGCGGCCAATACGACTGTGGCACCGGTTATATGAGCCAGTTGCTGGCCTACTTCGACGCGCACCAGATTAGCTGGTCCGCCTGGGCCTGGGTTGTGCAGGGTTCGCAATGCGGCTACCCCCTGCTGATCCGCGACTATCGCGGCACTCCCACCGCCGGTATGGGCCAACTGATCTACCAGCACCTCCAGAGCTATCTGAAATAGCCCTGTTTGGGACTTCCCAGGGCGACCGCGAGGGTCGCCCTGGTTCCCTCGCGGTCGCCCTGGAAGCTGTGATATGCTTTTCTCTGGATAAAACGTGTTAATTACATGATCCAAATTTCACAGTAACGGAGAGAAGTATGCCAGCAACATTAACGAAACCCATACACGCGCTTGGCGTTCTGACAGGTGGCGGCGACGTGCCGGGGCTAAATGCCGCCATCAAGGCACTCGTCTATCGCGCCCAGGAAATTGGCATATCCATAACAGGGCTGCGCGCCGGGTGGGAGGGAATTACCTTTCTTGACCGCTCGCGCCGCCGCGACGAGCTTATTTTCAACTTCGCTGACCCGCGAACCTGGAAACATAACTATCTCATGCCACTTAACCGCCTGAATACGCGCTCTATCGACAGAACGGGCGGCACCATACTGCAATCAACGCGCACCAATCCCGCGAAAATGCGCGTGGGCGATTTACCTGCGCATCTCGCGCATTATGGCCGGGGTCACGCGCCAGATGAGCGCATTGATCTGACCCGCGAGGTGCTGGCGAACCTGGATTTTCTGGAACTGGACGGGCTGGTAGTGATTGGAGGCGATGACACACTGAGTTATGGAGCAACCCTATCAACGCAGGGTGTGCCAGTATGGGGTATTCCCAAAACAATGGATAACGATGTGCCTGGCACAGATTACTGTATCGGCTTTCAAACCGCTATCACACGGGCCGGAGAGTTCATCGAGCGCATCCGCTCGACGGCGGGGTCGCACAGCGAAACCATCCTCTTCCGCATGTTCGGGCGCGATGCCGGTTTTACCGCCCTCGAAACCGCCGTTGTCACCTGGGCCGATCGCTGCCTGATACCGGAAGTTCCTTCCAACATCGATACGCTGGCAAAGCTGGTGCTTGAGGACAGGCAAAATCCGCGCAACTACTCGACCATTGTCATGTCGGAAGGCGCGAACCTGGGCGTACCGGTGCCAGTCGTCGGCGAAGCAGACGCCTACGGCCATCGCAAAAAGGTCAATATCGCTGAATTTCTGGCCGACCAACTCTCTTCCCGCCTGCCCGGCATCCGCTTTTTGCCCATTGACCTGACCTATTTCTTACGCAGCGGCGAACCCGATGTCTACGACAAGCACATGGCAATCTACTACGCCAATGTAATCATGAGCGCAGTGGAACAGGGAGAACACGGTGTCATAGCGGCGCATCGCGCTGGAACCTTCATCTTAACCGATATTCCCGGCAAAAACTGGCCCGCGCGCTGCGTAGACCCCGCCGACTACCACGCCACACGCTACCGCCCGCGCTTCGCGCATATCAAGGGAGAATATCAACCACAGAAATAACAGGATGATTGGAACAAAGGCGCTGCCTTTGTTCCAATCATCCTGTTATTTCTGTGGTTAGTCTAACTTACTGTCAGCGACACATCATCCACGTACATGTAGGTGTAGTAAGAGCCGCCGCCCGAATCTTCGTGATCGAGGAACTGGATGCCGATGGTCTTCCCGGCATATTGCGAGAGATCAAAGGTCATCTGAATCCACACTTTGTCGTTGGTGGTATTGACGAACAGTTGTTGCAGCACGTTGCCACTGCTATCAATCACATCCGCCTCTTGCCAGCCGTAGGTACTGGAGTCGTTGCTGGCAGGCCAGTAGTAGAAGCTGAGGTTAGCATGTCTGGCATTGCCGGGAATCGTTACCATCTGGTAGGCAAGAGAATCGCCCGACTGACCACTGCTGCCTCCCACTTTTAACGAATAGCTGCCGCTATGTGCCTCCGTCTTGCCACGTCTCGGCAAAGGCGAACCGCCATAGGTCCAACCGGTAGTGCCAGACTCGAAGCCGCCGTTCTGGATAATACTGTTGCCAGGAGGAGGCGTGGCTGTTGGCGGATTGGTCGGCGTCGTCGTTGGTGGGTTGGTTGATGTCGGCGAGGGCTGAGGAGTACCAGTCGGCGGCGGTGTCGTCGTGCCGGTTGGCGATGGCGATGGAGTGCTGGTACTGGTCGGCGAAGGTGTAGGAACAGGTGTGCCGCCCGTCGTGAACAGGGCTGGTATAACGTGACCGCGACTATCAACGGGCGAGGGCAGGCCCAGCTCGTACATATAATTCGCGCTCACGTCGTCGCTGTTCATCACCGGTGTATAGCTCTGACCAACTACAATGCCAGGACCCGCGAATACGAAAGGCACATGGCGGGTTGACCCGCCGCCTGTCGTACCCGCGCCGTAGAAGTTATCGAAGCTGGTATGATCGTTCTCGGCTTCATCCGATGTAATAGAGATAGCCGTGTTGCTGACGTAATTGTTCTGTTGCAACCAGCTATACAATTCTCCATACGCCTGGTCATCCCAGGTGCTGGCCTGCTGGTAGAGGCTGCCGGAAGTATCAGGGCTGGTATTCTCGATCGAGCTACCCTCCGCCTCGGTGACAGGCATGTAGATCAAGAAACCATTGGGGTTAGAAGCGTGAGCCGTGATAAAATTCTCGACCTCCGTTACCCAGAGCGTCGGCACGCCGCTGATATTCTTGCCCAGCGTAATCTGATCCACGTTGGCATCGGTGATATGGCCGGTCGGGTAGTCATTGCCGCCGATTACGGCTGTACTCATACCGTAGCTTTTGGCAACATCAAAGATGGATTGCTGACCGTATTCCTCGGTTCCACCATACCAGATATTGGTGTCCAGACCGTCAGGCTGGCCCCATACCTGTGAAGGTGCGTCGGGCGAACGCCAGGCCGGATAAGAACCAACCGCCATTTGATAGTGGTCGATGGGAGACCAGCCATAGGTCGTCCACATCTGGGTACCATTCACGCCAAGCTGCGCAAGCTGGTGCGTGTTCGGCGAGCTATTCGCCATCGACTGTGTATCAGCGAACCAGGAATCATAGTAGGTTTCATCGTAGTCCACAACAATCAGGTTTTTGGCGTGACCTGCTGCCACAGTGCGCGATCCCGGCACCGTGATGGGCGTCAGCTTGAAATTGACGGTCGCGCCTGAACTGACGCTCACCTGCATCTGCTGCGCATCTTTGTACATGAGCGAATTGCCACTGATCGCGTAGCGCCACGCCGATAAATTGTACGTGCCACCGGCGATGCCACTGAAGCTATAACTACCATCGGTCGCAGTGGTGGCATACTGCGCCGCGCTGCCAACCGCGCCAATGCTGATACCGACCGTCGCGCCGGAGACCGGCTGACCCGTGCTGGCATCGCTCACTACGCCACTGACCGATGATGAGCCAGCCGCCATGCTCACACGCGGGTGGAGCGAGTTGTTCGGCAAATCATCGGTGTCGCCAAAGGCGTTTGAGGGGATATACTTTGCGAGTGGGCTGGTTTGCGGCTGCGCGTGGATGGAGATAACGCGGGGGATAAGGGCGATGGACAAAATAAGCAGAGCCGCGATTGCCCCGGAACTGACAATAGTGAGCTTATGACGGCCCACCCAACTGCGCTGCATGTTCTTCATTACAACTCCTCTATATTTTCAAACATCATTCAGGGCATTGCCGCCTCGTGCCGTTTCCGCATCACCTGTTCAGTGGCGTTTAGAGCGCGAGGCAGCAATGCCTTTCAAGAGCGTTACGGGACGGCTGTGTTAATCACCTCCCGTCCCGTTGATGTTTTCGCTCACGTTGATAACGGCCACTTCCACACTGGACCAGTTGGATTGCGAAGCTGTACCCTGAATGGAGTAGTTGACCGTCGCGCCACCTTTCACGTTATCCACAAGGTGAGTCGCGCTGCCAACAATGTGACCTGATGCATCGAGCAAGACGATCTTCAGCGTAATATCGTGCTGAAAGGTATCGACATTCTTGATCTGTCCATCGGCCTCGAATGTTGTTCCCGATACGAGTTTGACGGCGGGTTGGCCGACAATCGAGACCAGTTTCATGTACGCGGACGCGGTAGCCGCCGCTGCAGCGTTCGCATTGTTAGCCGCCGAGGAATTTCTGGCCGGAGAGGAAGCAGGCGCGGTGCTAGTCGGCGTAAGGAAACCGCGCACAATCATAAAAAATGCCAGCAAGACACCCACGACGAGCAAAATGAGTGAGAAGAAAATGGCTTTTCGGGCCGGGGTACGCAATACCACCATCGAATCGATTTCTCCTTGCATACTTACACGAGTTTTGGCACTCTATGCAAATAAACAGGCAGAGAGCGATTGATTAGCAGATACATGGGGCTGGTTTTTTAGCAATATCTCAATTTTAATCGGAATTTAACGTGACTGTAAAAGGAAAGCCAGAGCGACCGCAAGATGCCAGGGGTTGTCATTCTGAGCGCAGCGAAGAATCCGTGTGTGGCCGGGCCAGAGATTCTTCGCTACGCTCAGAATGACAGCCCCCTACACTACACGGGCTTCGCCTTATGTCATCTTCTCGGACTTGATGAGACGCATCACGCCCAGCAGGAGGAACAACAACGGCACTTGCGAAAAAAAGAAGACCGTCTCCCGCGAAAAAAAGCTGGCCGAAGCATTCAGCGTCACATACACGGTGAATAAGGCAAAGGAGTTATTGATGATGTAGACAATATCGATAATCAGCAGGAGAAAAGGCACCAGGCCAAATAGAAATGTCGGACCAGGAGCGTTGCGCCAGCAAGTGGGACGCAGCCAGCATATCGCTATGCTCAGAATGAGCGCAACAACTGAGAGGCTATTCTCCAGTCCAGACATCGACCGGTCAGATTTCAGGAAATACAACGGAGCCACCAGAATCAGCCCGATGATGGGGGTCAGGCCAAGTAACCAGGCATCCCAACGCCTGGTGGGCAGGCGATCAACGGTCAGGCAAACATAACAACCAGGCAAGGCGAGAAAGGTTAGAACGTTGACATGAGCCAGCAGGTAACTCGATGGCTGAACCAGCATAGTTTGAATAACGACATTGATAGCTACAAACATCGCAAAGATCAGGCCAAATGCAGCCCCCAGGCGCACCCAGCGCGAGCGAGAAACCATCAGCAATACTATCCAGGCAGCGCATAGCAGCACAATATGTCCCAGAAATACCCATGTCCCCGAAACCAAGCGGATCACCCAACCCTGTGTAAAGAGGCTTTCCAGGCTCAACCCGCCCACCAGCGTCACCGCGAACAGGATGATGAAGCGCGGCGTCCAGATCACTTGCGCTTCTGGCGATGAAACGACCGCATCTTGCGCATCGTCCGGCGCAAGTGGCAACGCTGGCCCTCCGGTATGATTGTTTGCTGGCTGCGCATCTTGCTTTATAGGAGGAACAGTCGGGTCCGTGCTGGCCTGTTCTGAGTTCATGCAACATTTCCATATAGTCTTATTCTTACCCGGTTGAACATGTTCCACATCATACACCATTGGAGAATTTCGGGCAATCGCTACCGACTTTTACCCATGATGAACATTTACGATCAAGATCGACATTGTCATCCTTCGCTTCGCTCAGGATGACAGGCGAAAGGTAACAACCGCTCATCGCACATCCAGATATTTGCGCTGCAACTGCTCTGGCGAAACGCCGAATCGGTAAAGAGTGCGCAAATACCACATGAACAGTACGGTACGCGCCAGGCCGTTCTTCTCATGGCGACGCGCTGAAGTGGTGACATAGAGGGGCAGGAGAACCACCTTGCCAATTTTACGCAGGCGCGTGATGATCTCCAAATCTTCCATCAACGCCATATCAGCAAAACCGCCGATAGCCTTGAAGCACCCGGCTGGCACGAAATACGCCTGATCGCCCGTGAAGATGCCGCGCCAACGCGAGCGCAGATTGGTCGTAGAGGCTACCAGCCGGTAGGCCAGCTTATGGCAGTTAAAACACAGGCGAAACGCGCCTCCCACTACGCCGGGCGTGGCGCAGGCGCGTTCAATCGACGCGAAAGCATCATCAGGCAACACCGAATCGGCGTGCAGGAAAAGCAGGATGTCACCCGTAGCAACTGCCGCGCCCCTGTTCATCTGCGCCGCTCGCCCGCGTGGCGAGGAAATGACCTGTCCAAAACGTTGCGCGATGGCGACGGTCGCATCCACGCTGCCGCCATCGACAATCAGCAATTCGCAATCATGCGGGGCGCATACCCGCGCGAGCTGGCAAAGCTGCTTTTCAAGCACCGCCTCTTCGTTCAGCACAGGCATGATGATGGAAAAACGCATCAAAAGGTCTCCTGACGCGCTTCCTTTACGCGGCGCGTAGGCAATGGCACAAAAGCGCTTTCGCTGGCGTGCGGCTGAGCCGGGCGCATCTTCGCGTTGAGGGCGCAGAAGGACATCACGCCGCGTGGGGAGGCATTGTGAAAGCAGCAGCGTTCGACGCGGCTCATGTCGATGTCGCTTTCGTCCATGAACGGCTTGACGAAGAGGGTGAGCGTCTTGCGGCTCGTCCAGAACGAGGGATCGGTACCGATATGCGGCCACAGCGTCTTCATCAGTTTGAGGCTGCCGCCGATGTTGGAGACAATCTGCGGCAGGATGGCCGCTCGCCCGCGTGTGAGCATTCGCAGCGTCATATTGGGACGCGGTCCCATCACCTCCATGAACTCCCTGAGAGTAAAATTGGGCGCGATGGGCTTGTAGCCCTCTTTCGTGTATTTGAGCAACGAAAAGGCATTGCACAGCGGCGAACCTTCGCCCACCGGGAAGAACAGGTCTTGCGAGTAGCCCGTCTGTTCCTCAATCAGCTTGAGTATTTCGGGCATTCGCAATTTGCGCGGCGCGCGCTTTTCCGGCATAGCACGACCATTGTTGTTGCCGTTCATATGCTCATCATTGTTTTTGACCTCAAAGCGTCCAAAAGGGGTAGCCGCCTGAAACGCGATGGCGCA
>DASTKD010000390.1:0-17232 GCA_035716135.1 Ktedonobacteraceae bacterium | reverse complement strand
CAATGCGGGTGATCTCGATGGTCGAGACCGCCACCTGCTTCCCAGTTGGGGGGATGCTCCCAAGCGTTCCCTGCTGTGTTCCATGGGTCGTAAATCTGGTGACCACTTTGCCGCCTTCTGCGATCATATCCTCAATCGTAATGTACAGATCAGGGAAACCCGCCAGCATGATGGCGATGGCTTGCCTGGTTCCCTCTGGACCGACCGGCAGACCAGGAGGGAGCGTGTGATCGGCGTGATCGGGAGCGTAGAAGTCATCGAGGGCCGCCAGATTCCTCTTGTTGAACACTTCCTCGTAAAAACGGCGGATCAGGGCCTTGTTGTCTTCGGTTGACATAGCATGTTCTCCTTTTTATGTGTTGCTTCCTTCTTCTCCTCAATGTCGCAGAGGAGCATGGCTCATCTTTGGTGTCCATGGAGCTACGGTCTGCTCCTGGTTGCCAGTGGAATCGCCGATCTCTCTCCTCCAGGCCTGGCCTCCTGCTTACGCGGCCTCATCACCTTCGCAAACACACGTGCCGTCAGTGCCAGTGGCGTCATATGTGTCAGCTGTGCTCCAAAGGCATTCCGCCGGCCCTCGACGGCATACGGCCGCCCCTGTTCCAGAGCGCGCAAGCCTGCCATGACCACCGCCTCCGAGCTGTGCATCCTGCTCAGCATCGGCACGTCGGGAGCCTCAAGAACCGCGAAAAAATTGGTCGCTGTAGGCCCTGGGCACAGGGCGACTTTGTTACGATAGTCAAACATGAGGTTCTCCTTCTTTTTTCTCCTCCTGTAAGCTCTCCATCGTCGTGATCTGAAACACCGGGTGACGGAGTGCTTCACGTTCAAAAGCCTCAAGGGGCGAGTCTAGCGTCGCATCGAAGTAGGATCGAGCTGTAACGACCTTCGAGAGATACTGCTTGAGAACAGAAGCCGCCTCCTGTGCTGGTAGTTCGGTCACGGAGATCGCCTCGGAATGGCGACCACGGGTGAGCGTTGCCGTTCCTGCTGCACGGATGTTGCGTACCCATTGGACCACGCCGTAAGGAGCGACTAGAAAGCGGTGACCGTACTGCTCAACAAGGATCACCGGAACCGTATGGGGCTGACCACTTGTGCGACCACGCACGGTGAGCAGCGACGTTGTCCCCATCCTGACTCCGGCATGCAGAAGAGCCATGATCAATGCGTCTCTGATGCGGGTAGCGACATTGGCCTGATAGGTTTTAGACATGAAAGTGTACCTGCTTTCTTCTTTTTTGGCGGTTATGAAACCACAGCAAGTGGCTCTCTGCTCAATCTCGATCCCAGTCGGTAGAGTTTCCAGCCGACCGCGAGAAACCAGATCGGGAGGAGCAGACCGTAGACGAAGTAGCCAGGGCCGAGAATGGGCCGAAGGGTCTCACTCACGATGCCCAGGGCACCAGTCACGATACCCAGATAGGCAGTGCCCTTCGGGAAGACACCCTTCAGCATGACAAGAGAGGTGATCAGGATGCCGACCGGGGTCAGGATCCCAACCGCACCCGTGATGTTATTCTGCGCGATAAACACCTCGGCAGCAGTCGCAAAGGCGGTGTGTTGTGCAGCGGTGGTGGCTGCCATGTATTGATCGCTCAGGTAAACCAGGACGGGCGCTCCACCACCGGTTGTCGGTATGGCCAGAGTGAGAGCCCAGGCGACGATACCGGCGAGGGCACCGAGAGCCGCGTAGCTCTTGTTCAGGTGCTTGAGTGCCTGGAAGAGCGCCAGGAAGACGACCAGAGCGAAAACGCTGGGTGCCAACCACAGGGCCTGTTCGATGATGTAGAGGACCTTATGTGAGGCGACGTATTGGAGAGTAGTAGCCCCGTCCGCGTTCAAGGGTGGCGGCGCTACGACAACCAGCACAATGGCTACGAGTACAAGCACGACAAAGAGCACTGCCGAAACGCCCGCGGCCCGGTAGAGACCTCTCCACGATGGGTCTGGAGCAGCCTCAGCTTCTGGCGCTGATCTTCTGACTTGCAACGTGTTCATGTCTTTCCTCCTTCAATGCGGCTGAATGTATGAGCGTGAAATGGCTCATGTCTGACCGACCTTGCTCAGCCTCCATAGACTGGCGTCATAGCTTTGGCCTCCCGCTTCACAACGAGCATCGAGACACTGGCGATTAAGAACCAGATGATCATTGCTCCCTGGCCGATGAACGTCACGTAGCCGCTCGCGGTGTAGAAACCGGTGTAGTCAGTTCCCCCAAAGATCGAGGGAGCAGCCACCAGGTTGATAGCCGCGGCGACATAGGCCGCCCAGCCTGTCCACCTGGGGAGCACTCCGGTGCCCAGCGTGGCGTAGCCCGCCGAGGCCAACAACAGTGCCGACATGATGAGCCCAATCGCACCGTAGAAGACGAAGCTACCCTCCCATAGCCCTCTGACCACAGAGGGATCGGCCTTGACGGACGTGTCCAGGGCAGCACCCCCCGCCAGCGCATCACCAGCCAGTTCCAAGGTGATCACGACCAGACCGGCTCCGAAGACCAACGTCGATACCCCCTCGTCATCCGGCCGCGCCTGCCGGATCAGGCGGCGGAGCCCAGCCAGCATGACCAGGAAGCCGACCATGATGAGCGGATCGGCCAGGGTGGTGCGCATGAGGATGAGGGTGCTGGCCCTGCTCAGGGAGTCGCTGAACTGGACGGTGTCCTCCAGTCGAGCCGCTGGCTGCGGGCCAACAAAGTAGAGCGGGAGCGCGACCAGGAACACGACGAAGCCGGCTAGCCCAAACGCACCCGCCCAGCGCCGCACTTTCAGATCGTTCATAAGAAGCCTCCTTATTTGCGCAAAACACATTGTTCTGCGGAAGATGTTTTCTCTCGACGAGGCAGGGCCTCGCCGCCTGGCATGATCTGTTCCCCGGCCTGCTCAATGGGGACGAGACGCACGAGTGGAATGGGACGACTGGTGGCTTGCTGATACCGTGCGTAAGTAGGCGCGACACGCAGGACGCGCGGCCAGAAGGCGGTCGCCTCATCTGCCGACAACTCCTCGGCGCGAACCTGCAAGATGCGGTTCATGACCTGGACTCGCGCCGTCGGGGTAGCCTTCAGGTTGTAGAACCAGCCGGGGTGGGAGGACCGGCCGCTATTGGCGGCCACGATGACCAGGTTCGCGCCATCTCGGAAGAACTGAAGGAGCACCGTCCGCGTCTTTCCAGACCTGCGCCCACGCGTCGTGAGAATCAGCACATCGACCTTCCGGGCGATGCGGCCACCGGTCAGCCGATACAGGCTCACGCCGAGGCCCCCAAGTCTTTTGTCAAGCTCGTAATTCAGAGAAAGAACAACCTTCTCCTTGAGCAAGTGGCTCCTGGTAGACGTCCTGTTGTTCATGAGTGCCTCCTTTTTTGCACACCATGCGTTGTTCCGTAGATGATGTTTCCTCATCCTCTGTCAGACTCTCATTCGTTGACCTACGCACGCCAACTCGCTCGCCTATGCCAAAGCAGGCTGAAACTGTGTGGCCAGATCGCTCGCCCAGGCGCGAATTGCTATCCAGTCCCGCACGTCGCTGGCTGGCATGTTCTTGAGGGCCGGTACCAGATTGTAGGGGAAGGTGAGCTTCTGCGGGTCGAACTTGCCGCCAAAGATGGCAATCGCTTGTGGGGTCAGCCAGGGAAACTTCGCCAGCTCTTTGTCGAGCTGCCTGCGCACCTCCTGAAATTCCTTCTCTTCAGTATGAAATGGGCCGAGCGCAAAAATGGCCACCGGCCGCTGCGAGAGAGTTTCACGGTGCTGCACCAGGAAATGAAGGGCGTCCTTGTGCCAGCGGAACATGTAGAGCGGCGCCCCCAGCACAACGGCGCCGTACTGATCGAGGGTCCGCACTTTCCGCGCGGGCTCAATATCGACCACAAGCCCCCGTTCGCGCAGCGTCGCCGCGACTGCCTCGGCCACTTCCTGCGTTGAGCCGTAACGGGTTGCATATGCTACCAGAATCGAAGCTGACATGGTGATCTCCTTTCGCGTGGACACCTTCCTCAAGGTATCCGATCTGTGTCTCCCTCTGTTTCCCTACTCTGGTTAGTGCGCGGCGAGATGCGCTTTCTGTGCCTCACACCGTTGGTGAACGCCCAAAGCCCACCTGGCCGCTCGCTCCACTTCCCCGGCCAGCAGGGGGCCCTCCTTCTTCATGGCCTTCACGAAGAAGCTCTCCGGCGGAACCAGGGGCTCGACTCCCATCGTGCGCAGCTGCCTGGCCATCACCACAGCAGCCGAACGCTGCCAGAGGCGCCCGCGGAAGCGGGTATCAAAGCACACGACGGCCAGGCCGCTGAGCAATGCAGGTGAGATTTTTTCGAGCCAGGACTGCATCGCCGGGGTCGGTCGAAATCCCTGTGTTGGGCACCCCAGAATAAGCAGGTCTACCCCCTGGAACGAGACCGGACGTGATGGATCGACACGCACGGCCTGCGCATGCCCAAAGGCACGCAACGTGTCGGCGATGACCTGGGCGATGCGTTCGGTGTTCCCGTATTGTGAATCGTAGACAACTAATGTGTTCATAGGTCCTCCTTGGGATGTGGACTACTTTAGCTCTTCTTTGATGTTCCTGGAGCGACGGCCTGCTCCTTTTCTTCCGTGGAGTCGCCCAGACCATGGCCGCTCTCAATCAGCTCTTTCAGCCGCCCCGTGAAGCGCGCCGCCGGAGCGCCAACGACAGGGACTCCCCCGTTTTCGCTTTGTGGTCCCTCAGGTGAGCGCGAGCCCTGGTCACATCGACTTCGAGCAAGCCCTGGATCATGGGCTTGTGCTGGACTGAACGCATCGCGAACGCCATCGCGCGCCTACCCTTCGACGGGACCACCTGGGAATCAGCGTTGTTCTGTTTCATGCTCTCTCTTCCTCCTTACGATGGGACAGGACGTTCCGTCTCCGACCCTCCCCTAGTCGTGCCCATCAGCATCTGTGACAGACCTTCCCAGCGTAAAGTTTACTGTATGGACATCACCAGGACATCACAAAAGTGGGCCTCATACTCACAGGGCCATCACACATGATCGGGGGGAAGCCGCAGGATGGCGAACGCTGGCTTGCACCTCTGCGCAAGCCGCCTCAAGGTGAGGGAAGCTTCGATCTCTCCTGAGTACTGATGGCGGGTTCGCAGGTTTGCGCGAAGCGGGAAAGTCGCAATAAGATGTCCCCTCTGCGTTGATCATGTTTGGTATTGGCGAGGGCATGTGTGAAGAGGTGTCGCCGTTCAGACGAGTTGGTGCCGGGTGAGTCCAATGGAAAGCAGAGGCGCGTGTCGAGGTTGGTGAGCATGCTTCCTTTGATCTCTTTCCCAGCTCACAAGAGATGTCAAGCATCCCTTCGGTCAGTTTCGGCACATTCTGGCGAAAGGGTATGCTGCCGGGGCAGGCCCTGCCTGGGGAGCTTAGGCTGTTTTGAGAGTGAAACTGCCCGTTCCAGCGAAAGACAGTGGCACCAGGACAGCCTCACTCACTTCTTCTGAGAAAGAGCAGTGACCAAATGGACAATGAGGCAAGAGTCCTATTCCGAATAATTGAGTGGACATACCAGTTCTACCTCTCGCGCTATGAAGATATTCCGGGGTACAACACGCCGCGCTGGGGCTGTTTCTCCTACGATTACCTGTCAGAGAGGCAGGCCATCCACATGCACTTCGCCAATCTCGACTTCTCCGGCTACGGTCCCTTAATGCATGGTGAATTCTAAATTGCCATTTCTCCCTATCTCGTATATGATAGCAAAGGTCAGTTTTGCATAAAACGCTCCCACATTCTCTAGAAAGCAACGATGGCGCATGGACACAGAAGCGAGTACACGGAAGTCGGTCTCCCTGTGGCGCAATCGGGACTACCTGTTGCTCTGGCTCGGTCAGGCCGTCTCCTCACTCGGCACGCGCCTCACACAGTTTGCCTTTCCACTGTTGATTGTGGGATTGACCCATTCTCTGGCCGCGACCGGGCTGGCCTATGGACTGGAGCAGCTTCCCTATGCCCTCTTCAGCCTACCCGCCGGAGCGCTGGTTGATCGCTGGCCGCGAAAGCGCGTAATGCTCATCTGCACGCTCGGCCTGCTGCTGTGTGTGGCGAGCATTCCCCTGACCATCCTGCTGACCGGTGGTCAATTGCAGCTGCTCCTGCTCTACGGCATCGCCTTCAGCCTGGGAGCGGTCTCGCTCTTCTACGATCTGGCTGAGCTGGCAGCGCTCGCGTGGGTGGTGCCAAAGGCACAGCTTACAATAGCAGTGGCGCAGAACGAGTTCGTCTATAGCTCCTGCTCCCTGCTCGGCCCCGCGCTCGGCAGCCTGCTCTTCAGCGTGACACGGCTGCTTCCTTTCGTCGCGGACGCAGTTTCGTATATAGTATTGCTTGTCTCATTGCTGAACATACGCTCATCCATGCAGGACGAAAGGAACGTGGAACGCCGCCATCTGCTTGTGGAAGTGCGCGAGGGACTGAGCTGGTTGTGGTCGCAGAAGGTTATGCGCTCGGTGGTGTTGATTTCTAGTTACCTCTATTTTGTCATCACCGCCAGCGTGCTCATCGTGCTGGCAATTGTGCAGCAGCAGCATATCCCACCCGTACTTTACGGCCTCATTGTCGCTGCCGGGGGCGTTGGCAATTTACTGGGTACGGCACTCTGCCAACCCTTCCAGCGCCACCTGCGCTTTGGTACCGCGCTGGGTTGCGCACTTGTTGCGTTTGTGCTGCTCTGGCCGCTCTACGGCGTCATCACAACACCCCTGCTGCTGGGAGCGATCTTCGCAGGCATAGCCATCTTTGACTCGATCAGCGCCATCCTGATGAGCAGCTACCGCCTTTCTATTGTCCCGGATGCGCTGCAGGGGCGCGTCAGTGGCGTCTATCGCCTGATCCTGTTCAGCATCCTCACCGTCGGCCCACCCGCGCTTGGGCTGAGCCTCGAATACCTGGGTGTCCTGGCGACGGTGGGCATTGTCTGGTGCGGCCTGCTTGTGCTGGCCGGTTTTACGTTTATCAATCGACAAATGCGACAGGCAACCTTGCCAGAGGCTTGATTTGGCGCGCTCTCCACCTCCCACATCCGTTTTTCTCTCGAACATGACAGGAGATGGCAGGATTTGCTGTGTACAATTGTCGGGTAAACATCTCAAGAATCCTGAACTGGTGAAGGAGGAGGAAAGGCAATGCGTATCGGTGTCAATATTGGTCCGACGAGCGATTGGTCAGCGATGCTGGCGGCGACGAAAGAGGCCGACCAGCTTGGCTTTGACGCAGTGGGCTTTCTGGATCACTACCACTCGGATGAACCGGAGTGGCAGCAGTATATCTGTGGCTGGTCAGCTTATGGCGCCCTGGCGATGGCCACCTCGCGCATCCATCTGGTACCCATGGTGATTGATCGCATGAACTACCTACCAGGCGTGCTGGCAAAGGAGGTTGCGACTCTATCCATCCTCAGCAATGGACGCTTCGAACTGGGTATTGGAGCGGGCGACTTCTTTCAGGAGGCCCGTGCCTGGGGTCTGCCCGTTCCTCCCGCGCCTGAGCGCATCAGCGGACTGGCTGAGACGGTCGCCATCCTGCGCCGCATCTGGCAGGGCGAGGTGGTGACGTTCGAGGGCAAGCACCTGCACTTGAAGAATGCAGCCTCAGTTCCTGTACCCCCGGCTCGGCCTCGTATCGTCGTCGGCGCTGGCAACTCGCGCAGCCTGATCCAGAGCGCCGTCCATTATGCCGACGAAATCAACGTTTACGCCGATGACGACGTGATCCGCTTTGCCCGTCAAGCCATCACCGACGCGCAGCGAGCCGTGACACTCTCCACCTTCGTCTGGGACTGGCTGGAAAACATCGAAGAAAAGCTGACCGATTGGGAGAAGCTTGGAGTCGAGCGCACCTTCATCACCTTCTGGCACCCCTTCGATAGGCTGGCACAGCTAAGCAAGAAGAACACAGTGTAGCCAGGGCTTGGGAATGGGTCTGGGAAGGGCGCAGGCGGCCTTCTCTCCCCCACCAGCACTCACAGACCCCAATGCTACACTGTGTTCTTCTTGCTTGTTTCCCTGCTCACAATACCGTAGAGCAGCGTGAGCAGGGGAATGAGCAAGGCGGCAAGGTCGACGAACGCGCCGAAGTGGGGCGAGCCGACATAGGGCCGGGCATCATCGGAGATGATATTCAAGATTACAACGATGGCGGCAAAGGCTCCCAGCGTCCAGAACAACTGCCTGCGCCGCTCACGCGCATTGCCAAGTCTAGTTCTCACCTCCCTCGATTGGGCGCTTTCCTGATCTTCCTGTCTGGCCTCTCCAAATTCTACCTCTCGCTGCCGCCTCAGACGCAGCAAAGCCAGCAGGCGACGCAGCAAGTGGACGATGCACAGGAAAAACGCGACGAGACTCGCAGCCAGACCGGTTAGCGTGAGAACCAGCGCCGCTTCATTGAGCGATGACGCCAAAGAATTGTTCACCAGGAACAAACCGGCACTCAGGCCAATACAGACAATGCCAACCACAGATGCAATCATAATCGCTTTACGCATGTCAAATGTCCTTTTTTAGCGTGTCTTCCAAGCATTGTAGCAGATTATTGTGGTTATGGTAGGGAAGCCATGAGAAACAGGAACACAGGCAACCGGATATGCCGCGGCATATCCGGTTGCCTGTGTTCCTGTTTCTCATGGCTTCCCTACCATAACCACAATAATCTGCTACAATGCTTGGAAGACACGCTAAAAAAGGACATTTGACATGCGTAAAGCGATTATGATTGCATCTGTGGTTGGCATTGTCTGTATTGGCCTGAGTGCCGGTTTGTTCCTGGTGAACAATTCTTTGGCGTCATCGCTCAATGAAGCGGCGCTGGTTCTCACGCTAACCGGTCTGGCTGCGAGTCTCGTCGCGTTTTTCCTGTGCATCGTCCACTTGCTGCGTCGCCTGCTGGCTTTGCTGCGTCTGAGGCGGCAGCGAGAGGTAGAATTTGGAGAGGCCAGACAGGAAGATCAGGAAAGCGCCCAATCGAGGGAGGTGAGAACTAGACTTGGCAATGCGCGTGAGCGGCGCAGGCAGTTGTTCTGGACGCTGGGAGCCTTTGCCGCCATCGTTGTAATCTTGAATATCATCTCCGATGATGCCCGGCCCTATGTCGGCTCGCCCCACTTCGGCGCGTTCGTCGACCTTGCCGCCTTGCTCATTCCCCTGCTCACGCTGCTCTACGGTATTGTGAGCAGGGAAACAAGCAAGAAGAACACAGTGTAGCATTGGGGTCTGTGAGTGCTGGTGGGGGAGAGAAGGCCGCCTGCGCCCTTCCCAGACCCATTCCCAAGCCCTGGCTACACTGTGTTCTTCTTGCTTAGCTGTGCCAGCCTATCGAAGGGGTGCCAGAAGGTGATGAAGGTGCGCTCGACTCCAAGCTTCTCCCAATCGGTCAGCTTTTCTTCGATGTTTTCCAGCCAGTCCCAGACGAAGGTGGAGAGTGTCACGGCTCGCTGCGCGTCGGTGATGGCTTGACGGGCAAAGCGGATCACGTCGTCATCGGCGTAAACGTTGATTTCGTCGGCATAATGGACGGCGCTCTGGATCAGGCTGCGCGAGTTGCCAGCGCCGACGACGATACGAGGCCGAGCCGGGGGTACAGGAACTGAGGCTGCATTCTTCAAGTGCAGGTGCTTGCCCTCGAACGTCACCACCTCGCCCTGCCAGATGCGGCGCAGGATGGCGACCGTCTCAGCCAGTCCGCTGATGCGCTCAGGCGCGGGAGGAACGGGCAGACCCCAGGCACGGGCCTCCTGAAAGAAGTCGCCCGCTCCAATACCCAGTTCGAAGCGTCCATTGCTGAGGATGGATAGAGTCGCAACCTCCTTTGCCAGCACGCCTGGTAGGTAGTTCATGCGATCAATCACCATGGGTACCAGATGGATGCGCGAGGTGGCCATCGCCAGGGCGCCATAAGCTGACCAGCCACAGATATACTGCTGCCACTCCGGTTCATCCGAGTGGTAGTGATCCAGAAAGCCCACTGCGTCAAAGCCAAGCTGGTCGGCCTCTTTCGTCGCCGCCAGCATCGCTGACCAATCGCTCGTCGGACCAATATTGACACCGATACGCATTGCCTTTCCTCCTCCTTCACCAGTTCAGGATTCTTGAGATGTTTACCCGACAATTGTACACAGCAAATCCTGCCATCTCCTGTCATGTTCGAGAGAAAAACGGATGTGGGAGGTGGAGAGCGCGCCAAATCAAGCCTCTGGCAAGGTTGCCTGTCGCATTTGTCGATTGATAAACGTAAAACCGGCCAGCACAAGCAGGCCGCACCAGACAATGCCCACCGTCGCCAGGACACCCAGGTATTCGAGGCTCAGCCCAAGCGCGGGTGGGCCGACGGTGAGGATGCTGAACAGGATCAGGCGATAGACGCCACTGACGCGCCCCTGCAGCGCATCCGGGACAATAGAAAGGCGGTAGCTGCTCATCAGGATGGCGCTGATCGAGTCAAAGATGGCTATGCCTGCGAAGATCGCTCCCAGCAGCAGGGGTGTTGTGATGACGCCGTAGAGCGGCCAGAGCAGCACAAACGCAACAAGTGCGCAACCCAGCGCGGTACCAAAGCGCAGGTGGCGCTGGAAGGGTTGGCAGAGTGCCGTACCCAGTAAATTGCCAACGCCCCCGGCAGCGACAATGAGGCCGTAAAGTACGGGTGGGATATGCTGCTGCTGCACAATTGCCAGCACGATGAGCACGCTGGCGGTGATGACAAAATAGAGGTAACTAGAAATCAACACCACCGAGCGCATAACCTTCTGCGACCACAACCAGCTCAGTCCCTCGCGCACTTCCACAAGCAGATGGCGGCGTTCCACGTTCCTTTCGTCCTGCATGGATGAGCGTATGTTCAGCAATGAGACAAGCAATACTATATACGAAACTGCGTCCGCGACGAAAGGAAGCAGCCGTGTCACGCTGAAGAGCAGGCTGCCGAGCGCGGGGCCGAGCAGGGAGCAGGAGCTATAGACGAACTCGTTCTGCGCCACTGCTATTGTAAGCTGTGCCTTTGGCACCACCCACGCGAGCGCTGCCAGCTCAGCCAGATCGTAGAAGAGCGAGACCGCTCCCAGGCTGAAGGCGATGCCGTAGAGCAGGAGCAGCTGCAATTGACCACCGGTCAGCAGGATGGTCAGGGGAATGCTCGCCACACACAGCAGCAGGCCGAGCGTGCAGATGAGCATTACGCGCTTTCGCGGCCAGCGATCAACCAGCGCTCCGGCGGGTAGGCTGAAGAGGGCATAGGGAAGCTGCTCCAGTCCATAGGCCAGCCCGGTCGCGGCCAGAGAATGGGTCAATCCCACAATCAACAGTGGAAAGGCAAACTGTGTGAGGCGCGTGCCGAGTGAGGAGACGGCCTGACCGAGCCAGAGCAACAGGTAGTCCCGATTGCGCCACAGGGAGACCGACTTCCGTGTACTCGCTTCTGTGTCCATGCGCCATCGTTGCTTTCTAGAGAATGTGGGAGCGTTTTATGCAAAACTGACCTTTGCTATCATATACGAGATAGGGAGAAATGGCAATTTAGAATTCACCATGCATTAAGGGACCGTAGCCGGAGAAGTCGAGATTGGCGAAGTGCATGTGGATGGCCTGCCTCTCTGACAGGTAATCGTAGGAGAAACAGCCCCAGCGCGGCGTGTTGTACCCCGGAATATCTTCATAGCGCGAGAGGTAGAACTGGTATGTCCACTCAATTATTCGGAATAGGACTCTTGCCTCATTGTCCATTTGGTCACTGCTCTTTCTCAGAAGAAGTGAGTGAGGCTGTCCTGGTGCCACTGTCTTTCGCTGGAACGGGCAGTTTCACTCTCAAAACAGCCTAAGCTCCCCAGGCAGGGCCTGCCCCGGCAGCATACCCTTTCGCCAGAATGTGCCGAAACTGACCGAAGGGATGCTTGACATCTCTTGTGAGCTGGGAAAGAGATCAAAGGAAGCATGCTCACCAACCTCGACACGCGCCTCTGCTTTCCATTGGACTCACCCGGCACCAACTCGTCTGAACGGCGACACCTCTTCACACATGCCCTCGCCAATACCAAACATGATCAACGCAGAGGGGACATCTTATTGCGACTTTCCCGCTTCGCGCAAACCTGCGAACCCGCCATCAGTACTCAGGAGAGATCGAAGCTTCCCTCACCTTGAGGCGGCTTGCGCAGAGGTGCAAGCCAGCGTTCGCCATCCTGCGGCTTCCCCCCGATCATGTGTGATGGCCCTGTGAGTATGAGGCCCACTTTTGTGATGTCCTGGTGATGTCCATACAGTAAACTTTACGCTGGGAAGGTCTGTCACAGATGCTGATGGGCACGACTAGGGGAGGGTCGGAGACGGAACGTCCTGTCCCATCGTAAGGAGGAAGAGAGAGCATGAAACAGAACAACGCTGATTCCCAGGTGGTCCCGTCGAAGGGTAGGCGCGCGATGGCGTTCGCGATGCGTTCAGTCCAGCACAAGCCCATGATCCAGGGCTTGCTCGAAGTCGATGTGACCAGGGCTCGCGCTCACCTGAGGGACCACAAAGCGAAAACGGGGGAGTCCCTGTCGTTGGCGCTCCGGCGGCGCGCTTCACGGGGCGGCTGAAAGAGCTGATTGAGAGCGGCCATGGTCTGGGCGACTCCACGGAAGAAAAGGAGCAGGCCGTCGCTCCAGGAACATCAAAGAAGAGCTAAAGTAGTCCACATCCCAAGGAGGACCTATGAACACATTAGTTGTCTACGATTCACAATACGGGAACACCGAACGCATCGCCCAGGTCATCGCCGACACGTTGCGTGCCTTTGGGCATGCGCAGGCCGTGCGTGTCGATCCATCACGTCCGGTCTCGTTCCAGGGGGTAGACCTGCTTATTCTGGGGTGCCCAACACAGGGATTTCGACCGACCCCGGCGATGCAGTCCTGGCTCGAAAAAATCTCACCTGCATTGCTCAGCGGCCTGGCCGTCGTGTGCTTTGATACCCGCTTCCGCGGGCGCCTCTGGCAGCGTTCGGCTGCTGTGGTGATGGCCAGGCAGCTGCGCACGATGGGAGTCGAGCCCCTGGTTCCGCCGGAGAGCTTCTTCGTGAAGGCCATGAAGAAGGAGGGCCCCCTGCTGGCCGGGGAAGTGGAGCGAGCGGCCAGGTGGGCTTTGGGCGTTCACCAACGGTGTGAGGCACAGAAAGCGCATCTCGCCGCGCACTAACCAGAGTAGGGAAACAGAGGGAGACACAGATCGGATACCTTGAGGAAGGTGTCCACGCGAAAGGAGATCACCATGTCAGCTTCGATTCTGGTAGCATATGCAACCCGTTACGGCTCAACGCAGGAAGTGGCCGAGGCAGTCGCGGCGACGCTGCGCGAACGGGGGCTTGTGGTCGATATTGAGCCCGCGCGGAAAGTGCGGACCCTCGATCAGTACGGCGCCGTTGTGCTGGGGGCGCCGCTCTACATGTTCCGCTGGCACAAGGACGCCCTTCATTTCCTGGTGCAGCACCGTGAAACTCTCTCGCAGCGGCCGGTGGCCATTTTTGCGCTCGGCCCATTTCATACTGAAGAGAAGGAATTTCAGGAGGTGCGCAGGCAGCTCGACAAAGAGCTGGCGAAGTTTCCCTGGCTGACCCCACAAGCGATTGCCATCTTTGGCGGCAAGTTCGACCCGCAGAAGCTCACCTTCCCCTACAATCTGGTACCGGCCCTCAAGAACATGCCAGCCAGCGACGTGCGGGACTGGATAGCAATTCGCGCCTGGGCGAGCGATCTGGCCACACAGTTTCAGCCTGCTTTGGCATAGGCGAGCGAGTTGGCGTGCGTAGGTCAACGAATGAGAGTCTGACAGAGGATGAGGAAACATCATCTACGGAACAACGCATGGTGTGCAAAAAAGGAGGCACTCATGAACAACAGGACGTCTACCAGGAGCCACTTGCTCAAGGAGAAGGTTGTTCTTTCTCTGAATTACGAGCTTGACAAAAGACTTGGGGGCCTCGGCGTGAGCCTGTATCGGCTGACCGGTGGCCGCATCGCCCGGAAGGTCGATGTGCTGATTCTCACGACGCGTGGGCGCAGGTCTGGAAAGACGCGGACGGTGCTCCTTCAGTTCTTCCGAGATGGCGCGAACCTGGTCATCGTGGCCGCCAATAGCGGCCGGTCCTCCCACCCCGGCTGGTTCTACAACCTGAAGGCTACCCCGACGGCGCGAGTCCAGGTCATGAACCGCATCTTGCAGGTTCGCGCCGAGGAGTTGTCGGCAGATGAGGCGACCGCCTTCTGGCCGCGCGTCCTGCGTGTCGCGCCTACTTACGCACGGTATCAGCAAGCCACCAGTCGTCCCATTCCACTCGTGCGTCTCGTCCCCATTGAGCAGGCCGGGGAACAGATCATGCCAGGCGGCGAGGCCCTGCCTCGTCGAGAGAAAACATCTTCCGCAGAACAATGTGTTTTGCGCAAATAAGGAGGCTTCTTATGAACGATCTGAAAGTGCGGCGCTGGGCGGGTGCGTTTGGGCTAGCCGGCTTCGTCGTGTTCCTGGTCGCGCTCCCGCTCTACTTTGTTGGCCCGCAGCCAGCGGCTCGACTGGAGGACACCGTCCAGTTCAGCGACTCCCTGAGCAGGGCCAGCACCCTCATCCTCATGCGCACCACCCTGGCCGATCCGCTCATCATGGTCGGCTTCCTGGTCATGCTGGCTGGGCTCCGCCGCCTGATCCGGCAGGCGCGGCCGGATGACGAGGGGGTATCGACGTTGGTCTTCGGAGCCGGTCTGGTCGTGATCACCTTGGAACTGGCTGGTGATGCGCTGGCGGGGGGTGCTGCCCTGGACACGTCCGTCAAGGCCGATCCCTCTGTGGTCAGAGGGCTATGGGAGGGTAGCTTCGTCTTCTACGGTGCGATTGGGCTCATCATGTCGGCACTGTTGTTGGCCTCGGCGGGCTACGCCACGCTGGGCACCGGAGTGCTCCCCAGGTGGACAGGCTGGGCGGCCTATGTCGCCGCGGCTATCAACCTGGTGGCTGCTCCCTCGATCTTTGGGGGAACTGACTACACCGGTTTCTACACCGCGAGCGGCTACGTGACGTTCATCGGCCAGGGAGCAATGATCATCTGGTTCTTAATCGCCAGTGTCTCGATGCTCGTTGTGAAGCGGGAGGCCAAAGCTATGACGCCAGTCTATGGAGGCTGAGCAAGGTCGGTCAGACATGAGCCATTTCACGCTCATACATTCAGCCGCATTGAAGGAGGAAAGACATGAACACGTTGCAAGTCAGAAGATCAGCGCCAGAAGCTGAGGCTGCTCCAGACCCATCGTGGAGAGGTCTCTACCGGGCCGCGGGCGTTTCGGCAGTGCTCTTTGTCGTGCTTGTACTCGTAGCCATTGTGCTGGTTGTCGTAGCGCCGCCACCCTTGAACGCGGACGGGGCTACTACTCTCCAATACGTCGCCTCACATAAGGTCCTCTACATCATCGAACAGGCCCTGTGGTTGGCACCCAGCGTTTTCGCTCTGGTCGTCTTCCTGGCGCTCTTCCAGGCACTCAAGCACCTGAACAAGAGCTACGCGGCTCTCGGTGCCCTCGCCGGTATCGTCGCCTGGGCTCTCACTCTGGCCATACCGACAACCGGTGGTGGAGCGCCCGTCCTGGTTTACCTGAGCGATCAATACATGGCAGCCACCACCGCTGCACAACACACCGCCTTTGCGACTGCTGCCGAGGTGTTTATCGCGCAGAATAACATCACGGGTGCGGTTGGGATCCTGACCCCGGTCGGCATCCTGATCACCTCTCTTGTCATGCTGAAGGGTGTCTTCCCGAAGGGCACTGCCTATCTGGGTATCGTGACTGGTGCCCTGGGCATCGTGAGTGAGACCCTTCGGCCCATTCTCGGCCCTGGCTACTTCGTCTACGGTCTGCTCCTCCCGATCTGGTTTCTCGCGGTCGGCTGGAAACTCTACCGACTGGGATCGAGATTGAGCAGAGAGCCACTTGCTGTGGTTTCATAACCGCCAAAAAAGAAGAAAGCAGGTACACTTTCATGTCTAAAACCTATCAGGCCAATGTCGCTACCCGCATCAGAGACGCATTGATCATGGCTCTTCTGCATGCCGGAGTCAGGATGGGGACAACGTCGCTGCTCACCGTGCGTGGTCGCACAAGTGGTCAGCCCCATACGGTTCCGGTGATCCTTGTTGAGCAGTACGGTCACCGCTTTCTAGTCGCTCCTTACGGCGTGGTCCAATGGGTACGCAACATCCGTGCAGCAGGAACGGCAACGCTCACCCGTGGTCGCCATTCCGAGGCGATCTCCGTGACCGAACTACCAGCACAGGAGGCGGCTTCTGTTCTCAAGCAGTATCTCTCGAAGGTCGTTACAGCTCGATCCTACTTCGATGCGACGCTAGACTCGCCCCTTGAGGCTTTTGAACGTGAAGCACTCCGTCACCCGGTGTTTCAGATCACGACGATGGAGAGCTTACAGGAGGAGAAAAAAGAAGGAGAACCTCATGTTTGACTATCGTAACAAAGTCGCCCTGTGCCCAGGGCCTACAGCGACCAATTTTTTCGCGGTTCTTGAGGCTCCCGACGTGCCGATGCTGAGCAGGATGCACAGCTCGGAGGCGGTGGTCATGGCAGGCTTGCGCGCTCTGGAACAGGGGCGGCCGTATGCCGTCGAGGGCCGGCGGAATGCCTTTGGAGCACAGCTGACACATATGACGCCACTGGCACTGACGGCACGTGTGTTTGCGAAGGTGATGAGGCCGCGTAAGCAGGAGGCCAGGCCTGGAGGAGAGAGATCGGCGATTCCACTGGCAACCAGGAGCAGACCGTAGCTCCATGGACACCAAAGATGAGCCATGCTCCTCTGCGACATTGAGGAGAAGAAGGAAGCAACACATAAAAAGGAGAACATGCTATGTCAACCGAAGACAACAAGGCCCTGATCCGCCGTTTTTACGAGGAAGTGTTCAACAAGAGGAATCTGGCGGCCCTCGATGACTTCTACGCTCCCGATCACGCCGATCACACGCTCCCTCCTGGTCTGCCGGTCGGTCCAGAGGGAACCAGGCAAGCCATCGCCATCATGCTGGCGGGTTTCCCTGATCTGTACATTACGATTGAGGATATGATCGCAGAAGGCGGCAAAGTGGTCACCAGATTTACGACCCATGGAACACAGCAGGGAACGCTTGGGAGCATCCCCCCAACTGGGAAGCAGGTGGCGGTCTCGACCATCGAGATCACCCGCATTG
>DASTKD010000389.1:0-4480 GCA_035716135.1 Ktedonobacteraceae bacterium | reverse complement strand
CACGAGGGGCATCCCTACATGCCTAAATGTCCCCTCGCCCCTTCCCACGCCGCGCGTATGGAGGGTGGGGATGGGTCACCACATATGTAGGGATGCCCCTCGTGGGCATCCGGGATGTCGCTGCTAAACCAGGCCGAACAGGCGCGCCAGCCAGAGGCGGAAGCCTCGGAGGGGCTTTTTGCCTTGCTGATTTAAATCTGCTGCCATATCAAGTAAACGCTGTCGCCCGGCTTCTTTGCGCATTATTGCGTCTTCTGCCTCTTCTTGCACGGCATACCGTTCGCGCTGTTCGCCTATAGCAGTAGCGAATTGCTCGGCGCGAATGACGAAAGGGTTCGACGGCATGACAGGTTGCGCGGGGGTTGATTCCACCGGCGAAGTAGAGGTCGGCTCATGCTCATCATTGTCATCATGCTCAAATTCTTCGGTGATCTGCACGCGACTGGCTGCCAGCCTGGGCGCGATCCATTCGCGCAGCGCGAGCAGGGCAGCGCGGCGACAGATGGCCTCGATGTCCGCGCCACTGCGCCCTTCGGTCAGCCTGGCTAATTCTTCCATCGTGATGTCCGGGGCCAGCGGACGCCCTTTGGTATGGATGGAGAAGATGGCGGTTCGTTCCTCTTCGTTGGGATAGTCCAGTTCTACTATCAGGTCAAAGCGACCCGGACGCAGCAGCGCCGTATCGACCAGCTCTGGCCGGTTGGTGGCCGCCACCACAATCACGCCTTCGCGCCCTTCGACGCCGTCCATTTCGGTCAGCAGTTGTGCGATGACACGGTCGCCCGCGTGTCCATCGATCTCGCCACCGCGACGCGGGGCCAGGGCATCGATTTCGTCGAAGAAGACGATGCACGGCGCGGCCTGTTTGGCGCGCCGGAAGACTTCGCGCACCCCTTTCTCGGACTCGCCCACCCATTTTGAGAGCAGTTCGGGGCCTTTGATCGATATGAAACTGGCCTCGCACTGATTCGCCAGCGCGCGCGCCATCAGCGTTTTGCCCGATCCGGGAGGGCCTGAGAGCAAGACACCGCGCGGCGGCTCGACTTTGGCGTGCGAGTAAATTTCGGGGTAGCGCAACGGCCACTCGACGCCCTCGGTGAGCAGCGCCTTAACCTTAGCAAGGCCACCAACATCGTCCCACGACGTTTCGCTGACCTCGACGTAAACTTCGCGGGTAGTAGATGGCTCGACTTCGCGCAGAGCCACCTGAAAATCGGCCATTGTAATGTTCAGGTTGACCAGCGTTTGATAGGGGATATAGCCCTTTTCGTAATCGATATGTGGCAGCACACGCCGCAGTGCCACCATCGCGGCTTCACGGCACAGCGCCTCCAGGTCAGCGCCGACGAAACCGGGGGTAAGCTGGGCCACGCGCGCGAAATCGACATCGCCGGCCAGCGCGGCGTCTTTGCTATGAATCTGGAGTATCTCCGTGCGACCGCGCACATCGGGTACGCGCAGCGAGATTTCGCGGTCAAAGCGGCCCGGACGGCGCATAGCGGGATCGAGCGCGTTGGGCTGGTTGGTCGCGCCAATCAGCACGACCTGGCCGCGCGAGGCCATGCCATCCATCAGGGCTAGCAGTTGCCCGACGATGCGCCGCTCGACTTCGCCGCCCGTCTCGGCGCGTTTGGGCGCGAGCGCGTCCAGTTCGTCGATAAAGATGATGCTAGGCGCGCGTTTCTGCGCCTCCTGGAAGACCGAACGCAGGCGCGATTCGCTTTCGCCATAAAACTTGTTCATGATTTCGGGGCCATTAATCACGAAGAATGCGGCGTTGGTTTCGGATGCCACGACGCGCGCAATCAGCGTTTTGCCCGTTCCCGGAGGGCCATACAGCAGTACGCCTTTGGGCGGTTCCACCCCCAGGCGATCAAATACCGCCGGGTATTTCAGCGGTAGCTCGATCATCTCGCGGATACGCTGCAATTCTTTGCCCAGGCCGCCGATGTCTTCGTAGCTCACCCGTCCCAATCCACTGGTGCGAGCCGCGCCACGCGCTTGCGCCCGCACAATGGTACCCGTCTGCACAACCACCGCTTCAGCATCGTTGGTAGGCTGCGGTTGTGGGGGGATGAGCGTGTCAAGTTCGCCGGTAGCACGTTTTTGCACGCTGTAGTTGGGAGTAGCAGGCGTCGTGCCGATGATGAGAAATTCGCGCGGCGCGGTTCCCGGCGTGCCAACGCGCAGCAGATCGCCAATGGTGACAGGCAGGCCAATCAGGTAACGCGCGATGTATTGCAGATCGGACTCCTGCACAGGCGCGCCGCCCGTCAGAGGTAATAATGTCACCTTCTCAGCCGACTGCACGCGAGCCTTGCGTACTGTCACACGCTCGCCCAGGCCCGACGCGCTGTTCTGGCGCACCTGGCTATCCATCTGAATGGATTGCTGGCCGCGCTCAGCCACGCTGCTCGGCACCACCTTGGCGGCAGTCGTGCGCTGACCCGTAATCAAAACCGTATCGCCAGCCTGGCACCCCAGGCGCGTAATATCGACGGGATCGAGACGCGCCACGCCTCGCCCCACCTGAAACCCCTCTACTACGACCAGTTGCAATTCCCGGTCAGGATTGGCGTCATTCGTTGGATTGTTATTATTAGCGGCATTCTCTAGCGGCAGTTTGCCCGTCGCTTTATTATCCGCGCTGCCGCTATCTGTCCCCGTACTGGACGAACCGCGTAAGTCCTCCATAAGTTTTTCCTCTTCCATGAAAAATTGTGATGATAATTATGGCTACTACTAACTTATCACATGTACGTGAAGATTGGGGAAAAGTTGAAAAGAGGTAAGAAAAGCTCTCGGAGGATACCTGGCATCAAACAAAAATATGGCCGCATCCGTATCATGGCTTCATATCCCCCGCTTTCGGTCTATTCGATACAGACTCGGCCATATTGTTCTACGATATTGTTTGCTTGTTGGATTACTGGTACAGAATGATCTTCCTATCCTGATAATGACCTTGATTGGGAATATTCTGTAGGGACAAGGGGTGGATGTGGGAAGGGGTGGGGGCCTTGTGCTTGTCCTCGTCGAGGGATGATTCCCCGGCATATCATGAACCTCCAACGGAATCGCATGGCAACCAGGACAAGCACAAGGCCCCCTCATCCACCCAACCCCGCCCCTTGTCCCTACAGAACGGGACTATCTCATTCCCCTCCTGGTTATTAAAAATCATCAGAATGTAAGAAATATTCGCCATCTATTTAATCAAATAAAGGTATACCGCTGGCAATTCTCGCTAAAATATGCTATTATTCACATATTCATGATAATAAATGCCAAATCAACGTCAATAATATGCAACGAGAGGGAACTTTGCTCATGATTGCGACATTGCGGCAGCGCAACTTTGCCCTGCTCTGGTTGGGAGGGCTGATCTCCAATACTGGCGACTGGTTGCTCATCATCGGGCTGCCTGTCTATGTCTATTTGTTGACAGGCTCGGCTCTCGCCACCAGTATCACGCTCATTACGGCATATGTTCCCAATCTTTTATTTGGCTCTCTGGCCGGTGTCTTCGTAGACCGCTGGGACAGGCGTTGGACTATGATTATCAGCAATCTGCTGCTGGCGCTTGGCTTACTTCCCATGCTCGCAGTACATTCTAAAGATACGCTGTGGATTGTGTACCTCGTCGCGTTCTTTGAGAGCTGTTGCGATCAGTTCGTCTCGCCCGCCGAAAGCGCGTTAATCCCCAATCTGGTCAGCGAAGAACATCTTGTTCCCGCCAATGCGCTGAAATCGATTGGCATGAATAGCTCGCGGCTCGTTGGAGGCGCACTCGGCGGTATAGTGCTGGCCGTACTGGGACTGCGCGGAGTGATTTTGATCGATGCCATTTCGTTCATCTTCGTCGCCATCATGATTTCACTCATCAGGATGCCTGCGAAGCCACTAAGCGCTTCCCAGATTTCCGAAGCACCATCTCCTCAAGAGGAAAAGACGGAGCATCCCCTGAAACATTTCGCGGGCGAGTGGTTGGAGGGGCTGCAACTGATTCGCCAGCAGCGAGCGCTTAGCATTCTTCTTATCATGTTCGCGCTGCAAAGCCTGGGCGAAGGCGTCTTTGGCGTGTTGCTGGTCGTCTTCGTGAAGCAGGTGTTGCGTGGAGGCTCGGTCGATTACGGCCTGATCCTCTCGATTCAGGCGGTCGGAAGCTTGATTGGCGGAGTATTCATCGGCGCTTTCGGAAATCGTTTCGCCCCCGCGCGTATGTTAGGGGTATGCGTGGTACTCTTCGGGCTTATCGACCTGGTCATCATCGATATTCCAGTCTTCTTCCCAAGCCTGTTGCTGGTGATGGCGCTCTTCGTAGCGGTCGGCATCCCCGGTACGGCAGGCATGGTCAGCTTCCAGTCGCTGCTGCAAATCCTGATAGAAGACAAATTGCGTGGGCGCGTTTTCGGCGTGGCTATTTCCATTGGGGCGCTGATGACGCTGCTGGGCATGGTGCTGGCCGGCACGCTGGGTG
>DASTKD010000388.1:0-20482 GCA_035716135.1 Ktedonobacteraceae bacterium | reverse complement strand
ATTGAACGGCGTGTCGCCGTTGTGGGAGTCATTGGCCTGGGTTATGTGGGTCTGCCCCTGGCAGTTGAATTCGCGCGCGCGGGCTTTCGCGTACTCGGCTTCGATATTGATAGAGAGCGCATCGACGCGCTGAACAGGGGCATCTGTCATATCGGCGACGTGGACGATGGTGTGTTGCGACAGGCGCTGGCAACAAATTTGGAGGCAACGAGCAATTTTGAACACCTGTCAGAAGCCGACGTGGTGATGATTTGCGTACCAACGCCCCTGGGAAAAAACAAGGAGCCGGATGTTTCACATATTATGAGCGCGGCAGAGCAGAGCGCGCGCCGCCTGCGCCGGGGCCAGCTTATTCTCCTCGAAAGCACAACCTTCCCTGGCACCACTGAAGAACTATTGCTGCCACTTTTCGCGCGCAGGGGATTGGATGTTGGCAACGACTACTGGCTGGCATTCTCGCCAGAACGCATCGACCCCGGCAACCAGCGCTTCACCTTGCGCGACACCCCGCGCGTGGTAGGCGGCGTAACCGCGCAATGTACACAACTTGCCACCGCCCTGTACTCGACGATAGTGGAAAAGGTGGTACCGGTCAGTTCGCCCGCAGCCGCCGAGCTGGTTAAGCTGCTGGAGAACACCTATCGCGCCGTCAATATCGGACTTGCCAACGAGTTCGCGCAAATGGCCGATATTTTGCATATCGATATATGGGAGGTGATCGAGGCGGCAGCCACCAAGCCCTACGGCTTCATGCCTTTCTATCCTGGGCCGGGGACGGGCGGGCATTGCATTCCTATCGATCCGCTCTATCTCTCGTGGAAACTGCGCTCACTGCGCTACCGCGCGCGTTTTATCGAGCTAGCCAGCGAAATCAACGAGGAGATGCCCGAATTTGTAGTAGACCTGACAGCGCGCGCCCTTAACGAACACGGCAAATGCCTGAACGGAGCGAGCATTCTGGCGCTGGGAGTAGCCTATAAACGCGACATCAGCGATATGCGCGAATCGCCCGCGCTGGACGTGATGCAACTCTTGCTGCAACGACACGCGCGCCTGACTTATATCGATCAGCATATTCCCAGTTTCGAGTTAAATGGCATGACCTATCACACGCAAACGCTGACCGGCGAATCATTAAGAGAAGCCGATTGTGTGCTGATCCTCACCGACCATTCAGATGTGGATTACACGCAAGTGGTGCGGGAAGCTCGGCTGCTCGTCGATACGCGCAATGCTACCGGTCACTTGCCAGAGGCGGCGCACGTCTGGCGCATGTCACCCCCCCATGCTACTGACCTTTCACTGGGAGGTGTTTTGGAAGGCACTCATGTGGCCTGTCATCCTGAGCGCAGCGAAGGATCTCAGTCCCCGGCGAGAGATCCTTCGCTGTGCTCAGGATGACAGATCGAAAGAAAGGCAGCCCGATGTTTGTTACGCTGAACTACCATATCATCAACCGCGCCATCTCGGACAAGATCGCCATTGCCGAGGAAGCTTTTGAGCAACAGCTTGCGTATTTACATGAACATGGCTATACTACACTCTCACTGGCTCAGGCTATTGCTGACATCGATGGTGTCCAGCCAGCGCCGCCGCGTTCGCTCCTGCTGACTTTCGATGATGGCTATGCCGATAACGCGCATGTAGCGCTGCCGCTCTTGCAGGCTTACGACATGCGTGCTACGCTGTTTATAATCACAGGCTATACCGGCCAGAGCAATCGCTGGAATACCAGGGCTTGCTACGATGTGCGGCATATGACCTGGGACGAAGTACGCCACTGGCACGAGAGCGGCGGCGATCTGGGAGGACATAGCCACTTGCACCACTGTATGACCCGTCTAAATTCGGATGAGCTGCAAGAGACGGTGTTGTTAAATAAGCGATTGATCGAGCAAGAGACAGGCATCACGCCGCGTGCCTTCGCCTATCCCTATGGACGCTTTAAACAGGCTGTTATCGAGGTGGTGCGCCAGCATTACGAGCTGGCCTTTGCGACGGATGGCGGCGCGTGGAATGCCAGCGCCCGCCGCTATGCTATCAACCGGCTGACCGTCTCTCCCATGTGGAGCATCGAGGACTTCGCCAGCCAGCTTCAAGCAACCCGCGCGCTAGAAAGCACAGACTGACGATGCTCTTACTAAAATTGATCCTGACGCCGTTGCTACTGGGCGGCGTGACGCTGGCGGGACGTAAGTTCGGCCCAACCGTGAGCGGATGGCTGGTCGGGCTGCCACTCACCTCCGGCCCCGTGACATTCTTCCTGGCATTGGAGCAAGGGCGGACTTTCGCGGCTCACGCGGCTCAGGGTACATTGATGGGGGTCATCTCCTTATCCGCGTTTTGTGTAGTGTATTGCTGGCTTACGTTGCGCGTAAGCTGGACGCTTTGCTGGCTCGGCAGTTGGGGCGCTTATCTCGCGGCAACACTCTTATTTACGCGCATCATCTTCCCTTTGCCGTTGGACTTGCTACTCGCAGTATGCGTCCTCGTCGCCTCGCTCTACATACTGCCCCAGAACAGCAAACAGACCAGCGAGGCTTTGCCCGCCACCATTGCGGCTAAATGGGACATGGCGTTGCGAATGCTTATCGCCACCCTGTTTGTGCTGACGCTCACAGGCGCAGCCAGCGTGCTGGGTCCGCGCCTGAGCGGGTTATTATCTCCCTTGCCCATATTCTCTTCCATCGTGGCTATCTTTACACATAAATTTGAAGGAGCCGCCGCCGCGCGCCTGGTGTTGCGCGGTATCCTGGCTGGCTCCTTCGCGTTTATCGCCTTTTATCTTGCCATTACCACCCTGATTGTTCCCTGGGGCATCGTCGCCTTTGGATGCGCTCTGCTGGGCGCGTTACTCGCGCAGGGCTGCTCGCTGTGGCTACTCAGCAGGCGGCGCGTCGCAAAAGCTTGTGGCTAATGCACTGCCTCTTCCTTTAGATCGTCACGATACTCTTTCAGCAGTTTCCTGACCTTCGGGTTTATGACGGCCATGCAGTAGGGCTGGTAGGGATTCGTGTCGTAATACTCCTGGTGATAGTCTTCGGCGGGATAGAAGTTGGTGAACGGCAGGATTTCTGTCACCACAGGCTTTTTGTAATCGCCTGATTTATCTATAGCCTCTTTGGACGCCAGGGCGATGCGTTTTTGCTCGTCGTTCTGGTAGTAAATGCCTGAACGGTACTGCGTTCCCACGTCATTCCCCTGGCGGTTCAACGTGGTAGGGTCATGCACATGCCAGAAAATTTCCAGCAGTTTGTCGTAGGATATGACGGACGGGTCGAACGTTATTTGAACGGCTTCCGCCGCGCCGGTTCGCCCCGAACATACGGCCTGATACGAAGGGTTAGCTACCTTAGAGGCCGCATACCCTGAGACGACCGATTGGACGCCCTTGAGCCGATTGAAAATCGCCTCCGTACACCAGAAGCAGCCGGTCGCCAGGGTTGCCGTTTCAAACTGAGCCATATTTCACCTCACTTCTCTTCGTTCGCGTCAACAGGCTGGAAAGCCAGCGACGCGGAATTGATGCAATAGCGCAAGCCGGTGGTATCTCTGGGGCCATCCTCAAAGACATGGCCGAGATGCGAGCCGCAGTTTTTACAGGTGACTTCGACCCGTTTCATGAAGAACGACCGGTCCTCATGCAGTTCGACATGCTCCAGATTCACAGGATCATCAAAGCTCGGCCAGCCCGAACCTGACTCAAACTTGGCATCCGACGAAAACAAATCTTGTCCGCAGGCCGCGCACTGGTACATCCCCTTCGCGTGATTATTGTACAACGCGCCGGTAAACGCGCGCTCCGTTCCCTTCTCCCGCAAGACATGATATTGCTGCGGGGTCAACTTCTCTTTCCAATAGCTCTCAGGCATGTTTTTTAGATCACTCATCTTTTTTCCTTTACATTGAATTTGTGCAAACAACTTTTGATTACAGAACTGATGATACCATTTTTCACGCTTGAAGGATGTTTTTATTTACCAGTATTATCCTTCCACTCAAGAAAACAATATGATGGATACACTTGTTCCCGTTTCAGTTGGAATATTTCGGCAGGTCATTCCGGCATTACAGGCAATTACCCTGCTTCTAAATGTGATATAATTTTTTCGACGCCATCGAATGCTGGCCGAGCGCAATCCGAGAAGAAGATTGGCTGGCACTGGTAAAGGAGACTCCACGCATGGGTCTGCATGAAACAGAAGAGACCGGGCGATTTACCTTTGAGCCTTTCGCGGCGCATCCATTTTATACAGCAGTCAACCGTTCACTGGTTCAGCAAGCTCTTGCACCGCTTGTGACACGGTCTAATAATGCATTACTGACAGTGGTAGATATGGCCTGTGGCACCGGCGCGATCACCCGGCTGATCGCTGAAGAAATAGCCGCGCAGGGATGCCGGGCGCGTATTATCGGTGTTGATCCTTCAGAAAGAGCGCTCGTCCACGCGCGCAAGGGCATGGACAAGATCGGAGCGCAAGCCGTTTTTTTCCAGGGAGAAACCACCGATCTTCCCGCGCTTGTGCATGATGCCGACGCGGTTTTCTTCTGTAACGCTATTCACCTCGTTCCCGACAAACGCACTGCCTTTCAATGCATAGCTGCCAGTCTTGCTCCTGGGGGCATCTTTGCCTGTAATAGCGCCTTCTACAATGGCACCAGCCCCGATGAAACGATACGTTTTGGTCGTTTATGGATACGCCGCGCGGCTGGCTGGCTGCGCAAAGAGCATCCTGAAGCCCTTGCATCACGCGGGGTTAAGACGACGGCCATGCATTTGCTCACGCCTGATGAGTATAAAGACCTGCTTCAAGAGCATGGATTCAGCCATGTAGAAGCTGTTCAGGAATATGTGATGATGTCGCTGGATGGATTAAGGGATCTGGGTCATTACTGGCTATTCATCGAGGGGGCCTTGCCGGGTGTCTCACTGGAACTCGGAGCTATGGCGCTTGGTATAGCGGTCTATCAGACAGGCGAAGAACTTGGTATGACGGAGGTACCGCGCCTGTGGTTGCAGATCATCGCCACAAAAGAATAACTCCAAATAGAGAGCTACTAACGAAAAAAACTCTGCCCTAAAAAACCTGTTAAAGAGGAATCATCACATGCGCCGCACAAAAATTGTCTGTACTATCGGCCCCGCGACAAGCAGCGAGGAGCGTCTTGAACAGCTCATGCGCGCTGGCATGAACGTTGCGCGGTTGAACTTTTCGCATGGCACGCACGCGGAGCATGAGCAAGTCGTGAAACGTGTACGAGCTATTTCCGCGCGCCTGGGATGCGCGGTGGCTGTTTTGCAGGATTTGCAGGGGCCGAAGATTCGCACAGGCACACTTCAGGATGGAAAACCCGTCACGCTGGTTGAAGGTTCACCCATTACTATCACCACACGAGATGTGGTGGGCAATGCGCAAATCGTCTCCACAACTTACAAAGCGTTGCCACTCGATGTGAAGACGGGAGATCGTATCCTGCTCGACGATGGCCTGCTGGAGTTGCGCGTGCTTGGCGCGAGCGAAACCGATGTGCAATGCGAAGTAGTGTATGGCGGTGAGCTTGGCGAACACAAGGGCATCAATTTGCCCGGCGTGGCTGTCAGTTCTCCCGCCTTGACGGAGAAGGATCGCGTTGATTTACGTTTCGGTATCGAGCTAGGCGTGGATTACGTCGCCCTGAGCTTTGTGCGCGAGACAGAGGATGTGCATGAGGCTCAACATCTTATACGGCAATACATAAACGAGGTGTATGGCGAAAAAGATGAGCGAGACATTCCGCTTATCGTCAAAATAGAGAAGCCCGAAGCGGTTGAACATCTCGACGCTATCCTGGCTGTGACGGATGGAGTGATGGTGGCGCGCGGCGACCTGGGCGTTGAAATGCCAGCGGAGAAAGTTCCCCTCATCCAGAAGCGTATCATCAGCAAATGTAATGAACTGGGTCTGCCCGTCATCACAGCCACTCAGATGCTCGAGTCGATGATAACCAATCCGCGCCCGACGCGCGCCGAGGTCAGCGACGTGTCCACCGCAATCCTCGAGGGAAGCGACGCTGTGATGCTCAGCGCCGAGACATCGGTAGGAGCCTTTCCCATCGACGCGGTTCGCATGATGGCGCGTATCGCTTTAGAGACCGAAGCTAATTATCATGCGGCTGTTCATCCAATCCGCCAGCATCGCTCCCTGGCCCAGGCAGTCAGCCATGCTGCGCGCGCGCTAGCGGAAGATACGCATGTGCAGGATATTGTTGTCTTCACGCGCTCTGGCAACTCGGCGCGCCTCATCTCGAATGATCGCCCCCGCGTACCCATCCTGGCCTATACCCCTTCCGATCATGTCTACCATCAACTCGCGCTCTGGTGGGGGGTATGGCCGCACCATATCAGTATGCAAGGCACGACCGAGAACCTGATCGCGCTCGTCGAAAAGCGCCTGCTAGAAGACGGCCTGGCGCAACCGGGAGAGTACGTGGTGATTATGGGCGGCCTGCCTATCGCCAGCCAGGCGCGCACCAACTTCGTCAAGTTGCATCGCGTCGAATCTTCCCTGTGATCGTCAAAATTCATCCAGATAACTGCCGCCCAATATACGCCAGTTTATCCGGGTTCAGAACATCGCGGATGGCCTGAATCTTTTCATCTGCTACATCAAACGCCACTACCGCATACAATGCGTTGTCTACCCATAAAAGTACTGCCGGGCAACCATTGACATCGGCAATGGAAAAAGTAAGGCCAGAGGGAGCTTTACGCCCCAGCGCCAGCCAGAAACGTGTAACCGCCTCTACACCAATAATAGGACGCCGGGCAGTCAACACCTTCCCTCCGCCATCTCCCCAGTTTGTTACATCCTGCGCCAGGATTTCCTGCAAGCCCTGCATGTCTCCCTCCTGGCAGGCTATAAGAAAACGGTTGATGAGGCGCAGGTGCGTTTCACGCGAGGCGTCAAAACGATGGTGTCTTTCGGCTATATATGTCTTTGCGCGATGGCAGAGTTGGCGGCAATTGGTCGCGCTTTTGCCGATCATTTCCGCGATCTCGCGGTAATCAAAATCGAATATCTCATGCAAAAGAAAGACGGCGCGTTCGGGCGGCGTCAATGACTCCAGCAGGACGAGGAAGGCCAGCGAGACTGACTCGTGTTGCTCGGCTGTCTCAAAGGGGTTGATATACTGCTCGCCAGTGAGTACCGGTTCAGGCAGCCAGGGGCCAATATAGCTCTCACGCTGTATACGCGCCGATTTCAGAAAGTCGAGACAAAGATGCGTCACAATCGTACAGAGGTACGCTTTTAATTCATGGATTTCCCTGCTTTCGGCAGACCGGTAACGCAGATATGTCTCTTGCAGCATATCCTCCGCGTCGCTCGCGCTGCCGAGCATCCTGTAAGCGATGGAGAAGAGTAGCGGACGATAGCCCTCAAAGCTTTCCGCGACTCTGTTTTCGCTCGAAGTTGTCATGTGTTGCTCCCAATTACTGCTACCTAAGATTGTAGTCCTGTATCCTGTCCATCGCAAGAGGCGTAATCGATGTCACATTTCGCCGACCTGGCTCGTCCCAGGTACGCATCTGGCTTATGTACACAGATAGATCAAGACCAAATAGGAGGTACTTCATGAAAAGAGTATTAGTTACAGGCGGCACAGGAACATTAGGCCGCGAGGTCGTGCATGAACTGCTAAAGGCAGGCTATACGGTGCGTATTATGAGCCGCCAGCCTCAAGAATCCAGCCAGTGGCCGCGTGTCGAGTGGATACAGGGCGACCTGGCAAGCGGCAATAGTGTGCGTGAGGCTGTGGCAGATGTGGATACCATCATTCACGCTGCCACTTATGCTGGCATCACCTATGACAATGTAACCATGAGCGCATTTATGAAAAAGGCGCTGTTTAAACACGATGGTAGTGTAGACGTGGACGGGACAAAACTCCTGCTGGAACACGCGCGGGCCGCCGGTGTGACGCATTGCATCTACGTCTCAATTGTTGGTGTCGATCATATCCCCTTCGCCTATTACCGGCACAAGTTGGAGGCCGAAGCGCTGGTGCGCGACTCAGGCGTTCCCTGGTCCATCGCGCGCGCGACTCAATTTTACGCGATGATCGATACCTTGATAGGCATTTCAGATAAATGGCCGTTCCTGGCGCTCGCCAGCGATTTTCAGCTACAGCCGGTCGATACGAGAGATGTGGCCCGTTACCTTTGCTCGTGCGTGCAACAGGGACCTGCTGGACACCTGCCTGATTTTGGCGGGCCGGAAGTATTACGGCTGGGCGACATGGCTCACACCTGGTTGGATGCCAGGAACGAACACAAACGCATCATAAAGATACCACTGCCGGGTAAAACCGTGCGCGGAATTCGTCAGGGCAAGCTCACCTGCCCGGATGAAAAGTGCGGAACAATGACGTGGGCCGAGTGGGTACGCGAAACGTATGCGAAGCCTCTGGCCGCTCAGGCAGGCATAGGACAATAGACGACAGGAGATATTGAGGATCAATAATGCATACCACTACAACTACACGGTCACAACCTACCCTCTCGACGAGAATCGCTCAGATAATCGTCGCGCTGAGTGGTCTCGTTTATGCACTGACTGGTGTTGCCCTGCTCCTCGCGCCAACATGGTTTTTTCAGCACATCGGTCACTTCCCGCCCTATAACCAGCACTATGAGGGCGATCTCGGCTCATTTCTGCTCGCGCTGGGCGCTGGCCTGCTGTTCGCGGCCAGCGATCCCGGCAGGTACGTGCTGGTTATACGCATCGCCGCCATCGGCAGCCTGCTACACGCTGGCAACCACATATACGATGCGCTCCTTAAAACAGCGCCGCCCAATGAATGGCCGGGAGAAATCGTGCCGTTACTTGTGTTCGCATTGCTACTCACGGCTGTATCATTCAACAGGAGGAAAATGAATTTGACTGAGTAGCCCTGGAAGTGCAGAAGCGCGGGATAGCAAATGTGTTGTCCCGCGCTTCTGCCACTTTCAACCATTATCTTAACGGTCAACTTCTCCGACGACGCAATCGAGGCTGCCGATAATGGCTACCGCGTCACTCATGCGGTGGCCGCGCAGGAGTTCCGGCAGCATCTGCAAGTTGACAAAGGAAGGCCCACGCAACTTGGCGCGCCAGGGATATTCGCCCCCATCGCTAATGAAGTAGATGCCCAGTTCCCCTTTGCTGCCCTCGATGGCGAAGTAGCTCTCTCCACGCGGCGGGCGCAGGGCAATCGGCGTGCGCGTCGCAATCGGCCCGCCCGGCATTTTGTCGAGCGCCACGCGAGAGAGACGGACGCTCTCCTGCATCTCCTGCATTCGCACCTGGGTGCGCGCGTAACAGTCGCCCTCCTGCCGCACTTGCACATGCACCGGTACCTCGCGGTACGCCATATAAGGGCGAGAGACGCGCAGGTCGTAATTGACTCCACTGGCACGCAGATTGGGGCCGGTGACGCCATACGCGATGGCCTGCTCTTGATCGAGGTAGCCAACGCCCCGCGCGCGCATTTGAAACAACTCGTTGTCCAGCGTTAAAAGCGCCAGTTCGGCCAGGTTCTTTTCAAACTGATCCAGCCAGTCCGAGCATTTACTCATCCAGCCGCCAGGGAAGTCATGCAGCACGCCACCCACGCGCTGGTAGTTGACATTAAAGCGGCTGCCTCCTAACTCCTCGAATAACGAAAGGATACCTTCGCGGTCGCGGAAAGGGTAGACGAAAGGCGAGACGCCCAGCGCGCTGATGTCGCCCGCCATCGAGCCGATAGCTACGAGGTGGCTGGCGATGCGCTGCAATTCGCCCACCAGCAAGCGAATATACTGGGCGCGGCGAGGAGCTTCGATACCCATTTCCTGCTCCACCGCTCCTACATAGGCGATCTCATTGAGCATGGGCGAGAGGTAGTCTACGTTATCCATGTAGCGGATACCACCCATGACTGGCCGGTTCTCCAGGATTTTCTCGATGCCCCGGTGCAGGTAGCCAATGACCGGCGTACAACCTACAATCGTCTCCCCTTCCAGCGTCAGCATAAAGCGGATGATGCCATGCGTCCCAGGGTGTTGTGGCCCCATGTTAAGCAGCATTTCCTGCGTTTGAAGATTCTCAGATGCTTTTTCCTGTGTTTTAATTGTATTCATATCTTTTTGTGTCATCTTGATTTTCCTTCTGAAAATGGAACTACGTCCTATTCTCTCTTCATCAAAGTAGAGCTAATCATAATTATAGCATTTGTTTGACATCACCCCGCGTTGTGCTATACTTTGTCTGTAGAGTTATCAGCAATGCGGCGGATAACGCGAGTGTTATCCGCCGTATCTTTTTGCGACGTGGCGTATTCATTTAAGCATCACCGGCCTGTTTTGCCGGTATAGACGGAGTAGAAGATGACCATTCAAGAGCGCAAAACTATACCTGTTCCGCAAGTCGAGCCGAGGCAGCCCATTCCGGCGCAAAATTTGCGTATTCCTGGGCCAGTGCCGGTGCCACAAGAAGTCTTGCAGGCCATGACCAACCCTATGATTAACCATCGCGGGCCAGAGTTTGCCGCCATTGTACGCAGGGTGACGGCTCGTTTGCAATATTTCTTCCAGACGACCTCGCCGGTGCTGACCTATCCGGCTTCCGGGACAGCCGGGCAGGAGTCGGCCATCGCCAATCTTTTTTCGCCCGGCGACCATGTGATCGCCATTTCAATAGGTTCATTTGGCAATCGTTTCGCCAAAATCGCCGGTATCTATGGGCTGGACATCACGCGCATCGATTTTCCCTGGGGACAGGCGGCTGACCCCAACGTCGTCGAGGAACATTTGAAGGCCAGCAAACCTTTCAAAGGCGTGATTATGACGCACAACGAGACCTCAACCGGCGTCACCAACGACGTAGAAACGCTGGCCGTCGTGATACGCCGCCACAATCCCGACGCGCTGATCCTGGTGGACGCCGTCAGTTCGCTGGGCTGCGTGCCACTGGAGATGGACGCCTGGGACATCGACGTGGTGTTCACCGCCTCGCAAAAAGGCTGGGGTACGCCGCCGGGATTGATGATGCTGGCCGCCAGCCAGCGCGCATGGCAGGCCAGCAAAAGCGCAAAGCTGCCGCGTTTCTACTTTGACTGGGAACTGTGGCGCAAGAAACTGGAGGTGTGGCAACACCCGACGACCCCGCCTGTTTCAGTCTTCTACGCCCTGGATGTCGCGCTCGAACTGATGATCGCCGAAGGGCGCGAAGCCATTTTTGAGCGGCATAAGAGCATCGGGCATTATGTGCGCTGGCGCGCCAGAGAAATGGGGCTGAAGTTGCTGGCCGACCATCCCTACGCCTCAAATACGGTTACGGCGGTCTTGTTGCCTGAAGGGATCGACGGCAAAGCGCTGCTCAAAAAGGTGCGCGAGGTAGACGGCGTGGTCTTCGGTGGAGGTCAGGAACAACTCGAAGGCAAGATTTTCCGTGTCGGCCACCTGGGCTTCTTCGAGGAAGTAGACCTGGTCGAGGCTCTGGATACATTTGAAAACCGCCTGACTGAGTTCGGCTTTCAAAAGTAGAAGATAGCAGGGAGTATGATGGAGTGATGGCAGAAGTACAACAGAACAGTTCGCAGGATCATTTTCGCATCCTGGTAGCGGATCGCATCGCGCAGGAGGGCATTGACCTGCTGCATCAGGAATTGCCGGAGGCGCAGATCGACGCGCAGACCGGCCTGAAGCCGGAGCAACTGCGAGCGCGCATAGGGGAGTATAGCGCCTTGATCGTGCGCAGCGAGACGCAGGTGACGGCAGACATTCTGGCAGCAGCGCAACACCTCAAAATCGTTGGTCGCGCTGGAGTGGGCGTGGACAATATTGACATCGACGCGGCCACACGCCAGGGCATCATGGTGGTCAACTCGCCCACCGGCAATATCATCGCGGCTGCCGAGCATACCATCGCTATGCTGATGGCCCTGGCACGACACATTCCCGACGCCAACAGCAGCATGAAGACGGGCAAGTGGGAAAAAAGCCGTTTCCTGGGAGTCGAGGTACGCAACAAAACGCTGGGCATCATCGGCCTGGGAAAAGTGGGCAAAGAGGTAGCCCAACGCGCTCAGGGGCTGGCAATGCAGGTCATCGCCTTTGACCCCTACGTCTCGCAGGAACACGCCGGGCAGTTGGGCATCACTATGCTGAGCATGGATGAATTGCTGCAACAGGCCGATTTCGTCACTCTGCACACCTCGCTCACCAGTGGGCCACAGGGGACGCGCGGGCTGATCGGCGCGCGCGAATTGACCCTCTTCAAGCCAGGGGCGCGGCTGATTAACTGCGCGCGCGGCGGCTTGATCGACGAAGAGGCGCTGCTGCACGCGCTGAATGAAAACCGGCTGGCGGGCGTGGCGCTCGATGTCTTTAGCCAGGAGCCAGTGCGCGATGATGCCGTTTTGCGCCAACTACTGGCGCACGAGCGCGTCATCGCCACGCCGCACCTGGGCGCATCGACCGAAGAGGCGCAGGTGGGGGTCGCCCTCGACGTTGTCGAGCAGATCGTCACCGTGCTACGCGGCGGCTTCCCGCGCGCGGCGGTCAACGCCCCGCTCATCTTGCCCGAAACGCTCAAGGCGCTGCAACCCTACATGCAGCTCGTCGAACAAATGGGGCGGTTATATACACAATTGCAGCCCGGCCCGCTCAACAAGGTCGAGATAGCCTGTAGCGGCGACATAGCCAATTACGACCTGCGACCCTTGCAGGTGGCCCTCATCAAGGGATTGCTCGAATCGGTCTCGGACGCCTATGTCAATATGATTAACGCTCAGTTGCTGGCAAAGCAGCGCGGGCTTGAGATCGTCGAGCAAAAATCTACCGCTACAGGCGCGTTCACGAACCTCGTCACTATTCATGTGCCGGGCGCGAACGGCCATGTCTCGTCCTTCGCGGGTAAACCGGGTTCCGGTGATGAGTACGTTGACGTTTTGAGCGGTACCGTCATGCACAATGAAGCGCGTATCGTGCGCGTTGGTCGCTACTGGACAGAATTCGCGCCGCATGGCTATATCCTGTTCTGTCGCAACCTTGACCAACCGGGCATGATCGGGCGTGTCGGCATGGTACTGGGCAAAGCCAACGTCAATATCCGCCACATGGATGTGGGACCAATCTCGCGCGCGCCGCACGTCAGAGACCCGCAGCATGCGCCCGAAACCGCCCTCATGATTATCTCGGTGGACGACCCCATTCCTGACGAGGTTCTGGACGAGATCGGCGCATCAGGAGACATCTTCGGATTAACGCTAGTGAAAGTCTAAGGGGCATCGCTCCTTAGACTTCGAGCAGATCATGATCGTTCTGGCCCCCGACATCTATTACGCTGTCTGATGCTGCTTGTAAACGGGCATCCAGGCGGCGTTTGATCGCCAGCCTGAGCAGGCAATATCCTACAAGCAGCAACGCGATAACCAGCACCGTTGGCACCGTGTAGGTTTGTATCAGGCTCAATGCCTGTCGCCAGCGATGGCCCAGGCTCCAGCCAAGAGCAAGCATACCTGCGCACCAGATAACCGAGCCGCTTGACGCCGCCGCGAAGAAACGACGAAAAGGCATATGTGCTATACCGGCAGGAAAGCAGGAAAAAGGACGAATGTAAGGCACGATGCGCGAGAGGAAAATCATGCGCCCCCCTGCTTTGTGAAACCATTTTTCCAGCGCCTGTATTTTCCGCGTATCGATATGCAGCTTCGCCGCCACATGATAGAGCAAGCGCGCGCCGCCATGCCAGCCAATCACATAAGCGATGCAAGCGCCCGCGATACTGCCAGTAATCGAGACGAAGGCCAGCGCGAAGATATCCAGGCGTCCTAAAGAGGCCAGCGCGCCCGTCAACAGCAAGAGCGTGCTATTCACGATGGGAATACCTGTACTCTCCAGGAGCAATATCACGCCGACGATCACATAGATCAATACCGGATTTGTATTGTGAATCAGACGAAATGCCAGTTCCAACATGGTAATCCTTCCGCCTCTTCCATGCTGTTTAAGCGTTTATTCTATCTTTTACGGTATTACTGCTTAGTTTTCTCATACATTTCCAATGATTAGACGAATGATTACAACAGAAGGTTGCATATGAAGGACGATCATGACTCATCCTTTTTACCTGCTGACTTTCAGATAAAAGCAGGGTATAATGGTTTCATCTTGAGGAAAACTTTACAATTGCAGGCAAAAATATGCAAAACATTACTATGAGAATTGAGAGAAAAATCAAAATATGGCAACAACACCAAAAACAGCTTCTAAAGAGAATGCTCCTCATGTGCCTTCCGTGGGTCAGGCACGCTTCGCGTTTTCCGTTTTGTTCCTGGTCAACGTGTTGAATTATGCTGACCGCTACGTCTTGCCCGCTATTCTCCCCAAATTAGCCGACCCTAAATCAGGGTTAGGATTGTCGAGTTTCGAGCAGGGTCTGCTTGGTTCGTCATTTCTGGTGGTATATGGCATTGCGACCTTACCGCTGGGCGTCTGGGCCGACAGAGGAGTACGCAAAAATATCGTCAGCCTGTGCGTCGGCATCTGGAGTGTCGCAACGGTTATGGCAGGTTTTACGCGCAACTTTATCCAGATATTCAGCGTGCGAGCCGTGCTGGGCATCGGCGAGGCGGGATACGCTCCAGCGTCGCTCTCGCTGCTTGGCGACTTTTTCTCGAAAGCCAAACGCGGTCGCATCTTCTCCTACTGGTCAGCAGGTACGCTGATTGGCGCGGCTATTGGCTTCACCTTCGGCGGTCTCATCGCGGATGCTTTCGGCTGGCGTTACGCCTTTTTCTTCGTGGGTGTTCCAGGTATGATCTCTGCGTTCCTGGCATGGCGCATGTTGGAACCCAGACGCGGCGCGTTCGATACCGATGAAGAAAGTAGCAATGAAATACCGGCGGAAGCAGTACATGGTGGCCTCGGAAAAGATTTCTGGGGAACGGTGAAAAAGTTGCGTGCCATTCCCACATACTGGGTACTGGTGGGCGCGCTGGTCTTCAGTTTTTTCACCATTGGCGGCACATCGTTCTGGCTCCCTTCGTACCTGGTCGGTACCTTTGGCCTCAAGGTGGGACAGGCCGGCGTCATTTCGGGCGCGGTGTTGGTTGCCAGCGGGCTGATTGGCACAGTGGTGGGCGGCTGGCTGGCGGATTTCGCGCAACGCAGACGCCCGGAGGGGCGGCTTTTTGTCGCCACACTCGGCTTTCTCCTGGGCGGGCCGCTAGTGCTGATCGCGCTCTTTATTCACGCACTGCCGCTTTTTATCGCGGTGTTCATCGTCGCGGCTGTCTCGCTCAATTTTTGCACAGGGCCGCTCAACGCCGTGATTCAGGATGTGATCTCTCCCGAAATGCGAGCGACCGCGCTGGGCCTCTCGCTGCTGCTGGCCCACCTGCTGGGAGACGCGGCTGCCCCGTCAGTGATTGGCGCGATTGCTAACAACCTGTCACTTGGCACAGCCCTGACGCTAACCGCGCCAACATTCCTGTTCCTGGCCGGCCTCGTCTGTCTGCTGGGTCTGAGGACGGTCGCGCGCGATATGCGCAACATGCAGACGCACTTCCAAAAGTTGTCGGGTAAGTAATCAATAAAAATAGCAGAACGCCTGCGGTATTTAATCGCAGGCGTTTTGCTATACATTACAGCAGAATCTCCATCAGAAACCCTATAGTGTTGATTAAGACTCGCGCCGGGCCGCGTCTGCTTCCTCTGCCAACTCCTTTAGCACCTTAAAGAACTCTGGCGACTGACCTCTGAAAAGCCCATCGTCCGTCAAAGCCTTGACAGCGCCCATCGCAGCCCCCTTAGTCTCGGTCGGGCGAATGATCGAAACACGCGGGAATTTCCTGCTGAGGAAGGCGGTTGGCTCTGGCATAATCAGGTTGGTCTGTGTATCCGGGCTGCCAGAGGCATTGAGGTCAGGAAACTGCAACCCGTTAGTGGGATCGGTCAGCACTTTGAAATTGCCAGCCTTGTCATGCCGGGTCTGAAAGTGCGCCGTCTCTGTAGGGCCGATACTGAGCAAAATGCGTAGCACTTCCGGGCTGGTGACACGCTGAGCCAGCGATGGGTAGAGACTGGTGCCACCTTGCTCGATAAAAGCAAAATGGAAGGCCGCCGTGTTGGCGATGGCCTGGATGTGGTCACCAGGGGTGAGGTCGTTATCGTCTCTGGGGATCGCCGGAAATTGTCCTTTCAACAAACCAGGAATGGCCGGTGCAAAGGTGTCTCCGAGATCGGGGTTCTTCGAGCTGCTACGGTACCTGGTCCAGTAGGTGGTGTCCACAGTGAGCTGCATGAGGTTAGTGAGCCGCCCGATTTGCTGCGCACCAGTGGCCTTACTACTCGGCAAGGTGCGAAACCGATCCAAATTGACTGGATCGGCACCTTTGGAAACCAGGTACGCGTTGATGAACGTAAAGTGGCTGAACTCATCCTCGGTATTGTCGTGGATATACTGGGGCATATCCCCATCCAGGAATACAAGGCCAGCGATGTAGGGTTTACTTCCACTCCCCCCTGGGACCTCGCTGTCCTGGATGCCTCCGAGTTCGTTATACTGTTGCCACAGGTCGGTTTCGAGGATTTCGGCGGCAGACAGGAACCTGAGAATTGCCGCATCTCCCTTTGTGATGCCGCCACTTGTTTCTCTGGCAAGGGCTGGGATGCCACCAGCCAGCAGACCGGCACCGACGGCTCCCGCCCCTCCTACTGCCAGTCCCTTACGCATGAAGGAACGGCGGCTAGTAGGAGCTTTGAATGGCCGCATATTGTCTTCCATGATCTTCTCCTGAAGTAATAAAGTCTATTACAGGACACACCGATTCAAGGGTGTGCCAGTGAACAGGGAATACGCATGTGCCGTGGGGCGCCTCCAATAACACTAGCGTGCCAAAGATCAATACGCAACAGGTTACACAGATGTTTGTACTCAGGAAAGATGGGAATAAGGACGCTAAAGCGGGGCTATAAAAAGACCCCTGTTGGTATGCCAGGGGTCTTTGTGGGAGCGGGTTACGGGGCTCGAACCCGTGGTCTCAACTTTGGGAAAGTTGCATGTTACCACTACACCAAACCCGCAGAGTTCAACTGACAGTGACGATTATAGCCGATAGGTTGAGGAAAGTCAAGGATTTTGGGACTTGAAAAACGTGTCCTATGTTCGTAATTACCACTATATGGTATGATGTGTCATAGTAATGATAAGGTTACTTGAAATCTATGATTGCCTCTTGCATCAATGGAGGACGATATGGGCATATTCTCACGTATAGCAACGCTTTTCCGCATTCGCGCCAATGCCGCGCTCGATAAAGCTGAAGATCCGGGCCAGGTCATGGACTACTCGTATAACGAGCAGGTGAAGCAATTGCAGCAGCTTCGCCATTCCATCGCCGATGTTGTGACCCAGGAAAAACGCCTGGAAATGCAGCAGACGGAACTTAAAACCAAAATCAACAGGCTTGAGGAGGGAGCGCGCCAGGCGCTACGGGCCAATAACGAAGACCTGGCGCGCCAGGCGCTGCAACGCCAGCAAATGCTGGTCGGCCAGATCAACGAGTACGAACGGCAAATCGCCGGACTACGCGCGCAAGAAGAGAAGTTGATTCAGATGGAGCGCACCGTGACCTCGCGTGTGGAGGCGTTCCGCACCCAAAAAGAGATGGTCAAGGCCCAGTACAGCGCGGCGCAGGCGCAGGTAAAAATTAACGAAGCTGTGACCGGCATTTCTCAGGAGATGTCCGAGATGAACCTTGCCATGCAGCGCGCGCAAGACAAGGTACTCACTATGCAGGCGCGCGCTAACGCGATAGATACCCTCATTGAACAGGGCGCGCTAGGCGAACAAGGTTTATTGGGCGCTGGTTCTGGCGATTCGCTGGAGCGCCAGTTAAATAAAGTAGCCGAGGAACAGAATGTCGAAGCGCAGTTACAGGCCATGAAGCAGCAGTTGCAACTCGGCAGTCCTGACCAACAACGGCAACTTCCTCCTGGCGCATCCAGTTAGCCTCTACCCCAGGACGCCCCTTGCGGGCGTCCAGCCACGCCTACTGGCCTTTCTTTTTCTCCTGGGCCTTCTTTGCCTTGTAGAATGACTTTGGCCGGGGATGCCGCTCCGTGTCTACATAAGCTGCCGGGGCAGCGTCTTCGCGCTGAGTAATCTCGTACTCTTCCTTCTCGCTCAAAAGCTCCTGCAAATCATTGTATATATTATAGTTGTCGATGACTTCGGGCATACGCAACATATGGCGCAGCACCTGTATCTGGGCAATGTTCGTCTTATCACTTTTGGCAGGTTCGGCCTTGCGCAACAGCTTCTCTACCAGGTCCATGCTGTCGTCGTGCGCGCCGATGCCCTCAAGACGCTCACGCGCTACCAGCAGTTGTTCATAAAGGTTCATTTCGCTCTCTCCTCCTGAGTGGACTTCACGTTCCCGCAACGCTATGGTAACATAGCGCAACCACTCCGTCAAATTTGCGTACATGCAAATTTGACGGAGTGGTTGCGCTATTACCTCTATATTATCCTTTGACCGAACCGGCCAGAATGCCGCGCACAAAGTAGCGCTGCAGCGAGAAGAACAATATCAGTGGCAGAGCCATAGAGAGGAACGACGCCGCCGTCAGTACGGGGTAGTTTTCTCCATATTGGCCGACCAGGTTCGCCACCGTCAGGGTCATGGGGGCGTGATCGGGGGCGCCACCCAGGAAGATCAGGGAAACCAGCAGGTCATTCCATACCCACATGAACTGAAAGATAGCCAGAGACGCCAGCGCTGGCACCGACAAAGGTATCACGATGCTCCAGAACACGCGGAACGACGAAGCTCCGTCGATATGCGCCGATTCCATCAGGTCTCTGGGCAGGGCCACGAAAAAGTTACGCAGCAGGAAGACCGCGAAAGGCAGGCCGAAACCCGTGTGCGCAGCCCAGACGGCCCAGTACTGGCCGGTAAAGCCGAGGGCTGTGAAGATTTGCAGAACTGGCTCCAGCGCGATCTGCGAGGGAACCACCAGCATAGCGACAATCGCAAAATAGATGAAGTCGCGCCCAGGAAATGTCATCCAGGCGAAAGCGTAAGCTGCGAATGCCCCCAGCAGGAGCGGAAAGATCGTCCCCGGTATAGAGATGATCAGGCTATTGATAAAAGCCTGGCCGAGGCCGTTGGCCTGGATGACATTCGCGTAGTTCTGGATGGTGAAGTGCCAGGGAGGCACCAGCCCCGACCACCAGCCCGTAGTCGTGATCAGATTAGCTGGACGAAACGAAGCAACGAAGAGGCCGAAGGTCGGTACCGACCATAGCAGGGCAATCACTACCACGATCGTCGTCACCACCGGACCTGCCGACCCAGGTTTCAAAGCGGCTCTCACTCGCCCGCGTGCCGCCGGGCGCACAACCTGAGCCGCCAGTGGAGTAGCCTGTTCGCCGGACAGGGGAATCTCGGATAAGCTCATCGTGTTCTCTCCTCTGCTCTCAATCTCCGAATATTGATATACATCACCGGCAGAATCACTATCGTCAGCAGCACAGCCAGCGCGCTGCCCAGCCCATAGTTTCCGAAGTTGAACAACTGGTTGTAAAACTCCATAGCCACCACGCTGGTGTTATAATTACCCCCCGTCATAACATAGACCACGTCGAATATCTTGAGGATATTGATAATCATGGTAATGGTGACGACCGTCAGGGTAGGCGCGATCATGGGAATGGTGATGCGCCAGAACATGGTCAGGCGGCTCGCCCCGTCCATTTTGGCCGCCTCGATGATTTCATCTGGTATACCTTTAAGCGCGGCAGAGAGAATCACCATGCTGAAACCGGTCCACATCCAGACGTACACCACGATCAACATCAGGTTATTAATGGATTGGTTAATCGTCCAGGCTTGCGGTCCGATATGGAAAATAGACAGGATGGCGTTGAGCAGGCCGATCTGGGTCTGGTTGGCCGGTTCATAGATGTACATGAAGCGCCAGATGACGCCAGCACCGACAAAGGAAATCGCCATGGGGACAAATAAGGCGGACTTGATGACGCTCTCGATCCTCACGCGGTCAACCAGCACGGCTACGATCAGACCCAGCCCGACGGTCAGGATAGTGGCGATCACCAGCCAGAGCAGGTTATTCCTCAATACGATAAGTAAATTTCCGTTACTGAAAATAAGACCGTAATTCTTCAGCCCTACAAAGGCCGTCGTATCGGCATTATTTAAGCTGAGCCAGACCGTGCTGATAAACGGCCAGATGAAGAAGACTCCCATCAGGAGTACAGTAGGCGCGATCCAGACCCAGGCCGACAAAGAGGAGATGCCCCGCCTCTTTGGACGGGGAGGAACTGTCACAGCCGCGCGTTCAGTCGTCACAATCGTTGCCATACTTTGCATCCTTTGCCAACACAAGAGATGGACCGGTTGTGTCCCTCAGGATGGAAAGCGTCCGGCCTCATCTCTTGACGAACGTTCATTCATC
>DASTKD010000387.1:0-10104 GCA_035716135.1 Ktedonobacteraceae bacterium | reverse complement strand
ATCCCGAATCCGCATCATGGTGACATTGGAGAGGGTCTGCTCATCAAAATTTTAAGGCAGGCAAAAATAGATAGAGCAACGTGGGAAAGGCTCCGATAATCCACTACTCAAACACCGCATGTGGATTACTCTCAATGTTCACCGCTGCTAAAAAGTCTTGTAGGAACGTTCCACAATCATACTGGTGTTCCACATGCCAGAGGGCAACGGCAAACGACGTTCGAGCAGCCCACCAGTAGATACGCTCAATCAGTTTATCATCCATTGCCAATCCATGCGCCTCAAAAAACTCGCGCCATTGAGGTTGCGCAACGTACCACCAGAGCAATAGCCCTGCATCGCGCATGGGGTCGGAAAGCTGCATATCATCCCAGTCCACCATCAATATTGAATCGCTGGAGAGCAGGATATTTTTCGTGTTGGGGTCGGGATGCACCGGCACAAGCGTAACGGCCTGTAGTTGGCTTGACCACGTTTTCAGCTTTTCAAACGCGGACACAATGGCGGGCGCGTGCAATTCGTCGGAATGCAGGGATGTAAACTGCTTTTCCAGTCTTGCCAGATCGAGTGCAACATGTTCAACGTAACTGGCAGGTGTATTCGCGGCCAGTAGCGATGCAAGCGGCTGATCAGTATGATAGCGTTTGATGAATCCCGCAAGCATGGGCAAATGATCCGCGAACCATCGCCAATCAGGATAGCTTCCAGCAATGTATTCCTGCACTACATACGGCATGTCGTCAATAGTTCCGCTTGCGATCACTCGTGGCGCAACCCTAATTTCGCCCAGGCGTTGCAGTGCTGCGACAGGCGCATCAAGTTTGACGAATACTTTCGCTGTACCGCATTGGGCAACAAAACACGCTTTTTGTTGCCCATCTTCGGGTTTGGTGATTGTCCAGCCCGTCGTATGAAAATGTTTTCGCAGAATACTGCTAACTTCTGGCAATAGGTTGCTCACAATCATTTTTCATAAAAGACGCCGTACCGCCTGATAACGCTCTGTAAAGCGTTTTGGCGTAATGCGCGGGTACCGTCCTTTACCCAATTGCGCCAGAACCTCTTGATAGGCATTGTCAAGTTCATCGAGAGTGATAATGCTCTGCTGTACTAGCAGTTGTACATCAGCAATATCGCGGCTATTACCTCGTTCCATCTTGCTGAGTGCGATGCTATAGAAGTCGAAGTAGAATACATCGATCATCCCATAACGGCCAACAAAACGAGCATGAGCTTCCCACTGTTTGGGAAGAGGAATAAAATCTACAGGCGATGCAAACTCTACATTGATCTGCATGCGTTCGATCATGCGCTGAATAGCCACAATCAGGTCGCCTTCATCGGCTCCGCTCACCTGGACATCAATATCCTGAGTGAAACCGGAACGCACACCCATATGTACGAGAGCCGCGCCACCTACAAGGTAGAGGCGACCAAGTTTGCGAAAAGTTTTCCCCAGTTGTTGAAGAAATGACTCGATAGCCGCTTTGTCAACGCCTTGTCGCATACTCATAACTGACTCCTGTTCGTTCCGCTGCGCTTCTTCGAGAAGTAAGAACAACGGTTGAAGGTTTTTGATTGGGCGATGCTTAGCCTCTTCCTGCAATAGCAAATGATCCACCTGATTCTGCCAGTCGCCGGTAAAGGTGAATGGCAAACCTGTGCGTTTTTGTTCAGCCTCTTGCAGCGCGATCAGGCCGGACATACCATTGTGACAGGCTGGAGCGGGTAAGCTCCTGTTCTTCCACAGGTCCGCAAAAGGTTGCTCAGGAAAGCCGGGAAAGCGCCCAAGAGCCATCGCCAGGCGAATTGACCACAAGCGCTGGAGATAAAGTGTCGCCAGGATCAGGACGGCAATTTGTTCAAATACATTCGACTGGCTTTCTCGCATGGCCTGCTGCGCCGCGCCAACAAGTTCGGGATGCAATAAGAATAACGAAATACATGCATCGCGCACTCGCGGGTAATCGTGGCATTGCGCCAGGCGTTGTATCAAATCGACAGCCGGTAGCTGATCTGTCTTAAAGCGGGGAGCGTCGGCAGGATGCTCTAATCCCACGAGATAGTTAATCCCCCAGGCACGCAATATGCTAATCAGATCGTCAACCTCATCGAAGGAGGTTGTTGAAGTTCCGGCTGTCGTCTCCATGTATGTATCACCATTTATTCCAGTGCAAAATATCGTCCAGTGGCACGCGCGCACCGGGCTTGAAGTCTGTTCCCAGCGTATGCGCGACGGGAATGATACCAGCTTGCACTATCTTATCATACGGGATACCAAGCACGTCCGCCGCCTCTTTCTCGTAGTAGAGATGGATGGTCGTCCAGCAGCTTCCCAGGCCGCGCGCGCGAGCCGCCAGCATGAAGCTCCAGGCGGCGGGCAGCAGCGATCCCCACCAGCCGGCCTGCGCCGCTGCCGGTTGCCCTTCGATGTCGGCTCGTCCATAACCGCAGGGGATGAGCATGGCCGGAACTTCGTGCATGTGTTCAGAAAGATAGTTGGCGGAATCGGCGACTCTCGTAAGCGTGTTGATACGTTCGGGCGTCATCCTCTTGCTCTGCGCAAGATTAGCATAGGTTTGCTGCTGCGCCTTTGTGTAGATGGCCCAGCCTTTGCGATAGATTTCTCCCAACGCCTGTATCTGCTGGCGATCCGTCACCAGTATGAAATGCCACGTCTGCCGGTTGCCGCCCGTCGGAGCCTGCACAGCAATCTCCAGGCATTCGCGCAACAACTCAGGTTCGACAGGTCGCGCAAAGTCGAGCCGTTTGCGCACCGAGCGCGTCGTCGTGAGCAATTCGTCAGGCGTCAGGTTGAGCAAGGTCATATGGTTTTCTCCTGTATGATTTATTTGTTTGGCACTCTTACACAGCGACATTCGTCGAGCGGCTATAGGGCTTTTCGGGATCGATCAGCACGTTGACGCAGGCGGGTAGGCCAGAGGTGAAGGCGCGTTCGAGGGCCGGGCGTATCTGCTCTGGCCGCTCTACCAGCTCGCCGTGACCACCCAGCGCTTCGACCATTTTATCGTAGCGGATGCCCGGCGAGAGTTCGGCGGCGGTGGTGTGGCCGGTAATAGCGCGTTGCGGGTGCTTGATCTGGCCCCATGCTCCATCGTTGCCGATGATGGAGACGACGGGCAAGTTCTGGCGCACCATGCTTTCAAATTCCATCCCGTTCAGGCCAAACGCGCCATCTCCGTGCAGGATCAACACCCGTTTGCCGGGGCGCGCGATCTGCGCGGCCATTGCGAAACCTGTTCCGGTTCCCAGGCAGCCCATGGGGCCGGGGTCGAGCCAGTAGCCGGGTTTGTACACGTTGATGACTCTACCGCCGTAACTGACGATGTCGCCGCCATCACCTACAACGGTGGTGTCTTCATCGATGAAGTCGCGTATCTCGCGGCAGAAACGCATGGGATGGACAGGCACGGCATCCGAACTCATCAGAGCTTCGTCGCGTTCCTGCGCTCTGCGCTCCTGGTCGCGTATGTGGGTCAGCCAGTCGCCTGCTGGAAGTTGGCGGGTGGCCCCGGTCAACTGGCACATGCTCAGACCAACATCGCCCACCAGCGCGGCGGCGACTCCCCGGTTGACGCCAATATCCTCACCCGCCAGGTCAAACCAGATCAAGTTGGCCTGCGCCGGAATGAGCGGCGGCTGCCCGTGATTGAGGCGGAAGTCCATGCGCGTGCCAATCGCCAGGATGGTATCCGCGCCCTCCAGAGCTTTGCGACGCGACGCGCTGAAGAAGAGGGGATGCGTTGGCGGCAGGCAGCCGCGACCCGCACCATTGAGATAAACGGGCGCGTTGAGACGTTCGGCCAGCAGGCGCAGTGGTTCGGCGGCATCGCACCACCACACGGCTGTCCCGGCCATGATAACGGGCCGCTGCGCCTTTTCCAGCAAAGCGGCAGCCTGCGCCACCATGTCGGGGTCAGGCGCGGTACGACCATTAAAGCGATAGTGCGCGGGTTCGCCTGGATCAAAGAGGGTATCAGTATCGGCGAAATTATTCAGCACATCCATTGGCATTTCCAGGAAGACGGGGCCGGGTTTGCCGCTCAACATCTGGCGAAAGGCCGAGGCGGTATATTCACCCAGGCGTGATGTTTCATGCACGGTACGCGCCCATTTGGTGATAGGGCGCAGCAGGTCGATCTGGTTCATCTCCTGTAACGCGCCGCGATCCCACAAACCGAGAGGAGCCGCGCCACCGATGACGAGGACGGGGCTACCGGCGAGATAGGCGTTCGCCACGCCCGTCACGCCATCGGTGACGCCGGGGCCTGCCGTCAAAAGGGCGACGCCGGGTTTGCGCGTGGCTTTAGCCCAGCCCTCCGCAGCATGAACCGCCGCCTGCTCATGTCGTGTATCGACGACGCGAATGCCCTCGCGCACACAACCATCATAAATACCCGCGATATGCCCACCACTGAGGGTAAAGACAACCTCGACCCCCTCACGTTTGAGAATCTTGGCGACCAGCCAGCCGCCATGTATCATACCCATACCGGAACTCCTTGCCGTTTGTGAGATGCTATATGTATTTCCACTATGATACATCATTGTACGCCACAACGAGAAGTTTTAGCCTGGGCTTGACACAGGTAGCATTCCAGTCTTACAGTACCAGTAAAAAGAAAAGAGGGTGTAGTTATGACCCCGCGAGAGAAGTCACTTTATCATCAAATTCACCCACTCAAGCTGGCAACGGACATCAGCGCGGAATTTGTTTCGCTTTACCTGTTCTGGAAACACAAACTGCTGACCGGAATGCTGGTATTTCTAGTGCCTCCCGTAATTGTATCAGCCCTGATTATGCGGCTGGCGAAGCTGGAGAAATATAAGCAATCGACCCTGGGGAGATATATCCGCGATTATATGACGCCTACCTCTGTTATAATACGTATGCTTGGAACAGTTATCACGCATATCGGCGCGTGGTATCGCAAACCGGTGTTGATCCCGCTCGGCCTCATGACAGTGCTGCTGGGCTGGATGCGCGGCAAGCTTTTGCCCAACGCGAAAACAAGAACACCATGAGGTTGTACCCATGACCGCCGGACAACATGCTTTATTATTGCTAAAACGGGGATTGCGCCAGCGCTGCCCGGTATGTGGCAGAGGCAAAATATTCTCCGGCATCTTCAAAACATATGAACGCTGCCCCTCGTGTGGCTTCGTCTTTGAACGCGAGTCGGGCTACTATACCGGCGCAATAGCCGTCAACCTGGTCGTCAGCGAACTGCTGATCGTCATCATCGCTGTGCCTCTGGCGGCCAGCCAGGCCGTGCCGGTAACTACCCTCATCATCCTCGGCTGCACCCTGCCCATCCTCCTGCCTCTGATATTCTACCGCCCCACCAAAGCTCTGTGGATGAGCTTTGACCACTTCATTCACCCCACAGAGACGCACGAGAGGTAATAGTCATAAACAGCAACAAAAAAAGTAGCGGACATGTCCGCTACTTTTTTTGTTGCTGTTTATGACTATTACCTGATATGTGGCAGCAGGTAGACCAGGCTGAAGACCACCACCCACACGCCGTCAACGAAGTGCCAGTACATCTCGGCGGCCTGCACCGCGAAATGGTTTTTGGCGGTGAAATCGCCGCGCAGCGCGCGTATCAGGCAAATTACCAGGAAGATTACGCCGACGGTGACGTGCAGACCGTGAAAGCCGGTCAGCATGAAGAACGATGAGCCGAAGACGGAGGACGATTGCGTGAAATGATCGCCAAACAGACCGGTATACTCGTAAGCCTGGCCGCCCAGGAAAATAGCTCCCAGCAGCGCGGTCAAGAAAAGACCCAGCTTGAGTTTGAACTGATTGCCCTGAGCAATACCTCTGCCTACCAGAAAGTGCGCCGGAAGACTGCTTGCCAGCAGGATAAACGTGTTAATCAACGGGTAGGTTAAATCAGCGGGCAGTAGCCAGTTGCCGTTGCGAATTTCCAGATAAAGATAGGCCGCGATGAAATTGGCGAAGATCAAAGCTTCGGAGGCGATGAAGAAGATCATGCCCCACCAGTTGATGCCACGTCCTCCTTCTTCCCCGTGTTCGTCGATTGTCCCGACCTGTTCGCCGTGAGCATAACTCATAGTGTCTATTTCTCCCTCATGCTAAGTTAATGATATTCAAGGCCCCAGCCGATAATGGCGACGATAATCAGTACGATGCCGATACCGAGTACAATCGGATGCGTCACTATACCGATCATCACGATTAATATGGCAAAAGACAGCGCGAAAGGCCAGTAGCTCTTTTTAGCATCGACAGCCTGCGCCATTTGTTCTGACGTCAGCCGGTCTCGTTTTGGTAGCTTCTTGCGCTGGCTCGAGTTATCTGACACTCTATTTCTCCCGAATAGTTATATGTAGCAGGCGGCAGAGCCGCCTGCTACATATAACTATTAATGCGTGGCGGTCTTCCAGTCGGCGATCTCCGGGTTCTTCTTGTCATAGAATGGACGACGACTGCGCACTGTCGGAACGACCTCAAAGTTGTAGGGTTTCGGCGGGGACGACGTATCCCATTCCAGCGTAAAAGCATCCCAGGGGTCGTCGCCAGCCTTCTCGCCACTGCGCAGGGTAATGACGAAGTTCCAGAGGAACAGCATAATTGAGACTGCTATAATGAAGGCTCCGATGGTCGCCATCAGGTTCAAATCGTTCCAGCCCAGATTACCGGCATACGTGTAAACGCGGCGTGGCATACCGAGCAGCCCCAGGATATGCATGGGGAAGAACGTCAGGTTGACGCCAATCAACATCAGCCAGAACTGCGCCTTGCCCAGACGCTCGTTCAGCAGACGCCCGCTCATCTTGGGGAACCAGTAGAAGATGCCGCCGAACACGGCGAACACCGTGCCGCCAAAGAGTACATAGTGCAGGTGCGAGACGACAAAGTAGGTATCCGTCACCTGGTAGTCAAAGGGTACCACTGCCAGGGCCACACCATTCAAACCGCCAATCAGGAACATGGCGATAAAGCCCACGGCAAACAACATGGAAGCAGTGAAACGCACCTTGCCACCGTAGATGGTGGCGATCCAGTTAAAGACTTTCACCGCCGTCGGGATGGCGATCAGCGTGGTGCTGGTGGCGAAAAATGCCTGCGCGACGAGCGGCAGGCCAACCGCGAACATGTGATGCGCCCATACGGTAAAGCTCAGAAAGCCAATGGCAACGCCTGACCACGCCACAAACGTATAGCCAAAGATGGGCTTGCGCGAAAAGACGGGCAAGATGTCAGAAATCATGCCAAAGGCGGGCAAGATCAGAATGTACACCTCTGGATGCCCGAACGACCAGAAGAGGTGCTGCCAGAGCAGCGGGTCGCCGCCTGCGCCTGCCTGGAAGAAGTGCGTACCGATATGGCGGTCGAGCAGCAGCAGAATGCTCGCGGCGGTCACGCTCGGCAGCGCGAAAAGCAACAAGAAGGATGTAACCAGCACCATCCAGGTAAATAAGGGCATACGGTTGATGGTCATGCCGGGCGCGCGCAATCTAAGGATTGTCACCACAAAGTTGAGCGAACCGGCGATGGACGAAACGCCCAGCATCAGAATACCCAGCGCCCAGAAGTCTGTATTCAAACCAGGCGTACAGGTGACGGCGGTCGCGCCACAACCGGTGGTCAGCTCGTTGAGCGGAGCGTAGTTGAACCAGCCAGCGTTCGGGGCCTGTCCAAAAAGGAAACTGATGCTCAAGAACATACCGCCGAAAAGCACTACCCAGTAGCCAAAAGCATTCAGACGCGGAAAAGCCATGTCGCGCGCGCCAATCATAAGCGGCACAACATAGTTGCCGAAGCCTGTCAGCATGGGCATCACGAACAGGAAGATCATGGTAGTGCCATGCATGGTAAATACCTGGTTATAAATTTCAGCGGTCAGGACTTTTCCATCTGGCACCGCCAGCTGGGTGCGGACGAGTAATGCCTCAGTTCCACCGATCAGAAAGAAGAAAAAGGCGGTAATCATGTACATGATACCGATCTTTTTATGGTCGATGGTCATGATCCATCCGCCGATGTAGGTCTCGCTGAAGCTTTTCCGTCTGGTAAGACTTACTCCTTCACCGATTGTACGAGTTGCCATGGGCAATTCCTCCGAAATCCAGCCCCGCGAGGTCTCTTGTTTTTATGCATATCCTCGCGGGGTAAATAGAAAAGCCTGATTTATTGGAGACTCTCCAGGTACGCGATCAATTGCGCAATCTGAGTGTCCGAAAGTTTTCCAATTAGCATATCATTGCCAGGTTTGACGGCCTGTGGATCGTGCAGCCACTGGTACAACCCACAACCTGACGGGTTTTGTATGGCGGGATTGCCCGACGAGTCCGTTACAACGACGCAATCCTGCGGTTTCCACATCAGCACCAGCCCGGCGATAGACGTGCGCGAGCCGAAGTGTGTCAGGTTTGGCCCGACCTTCAACTTTGCCGCCGGGTCGCTAAAGCTCTTGAGGTCAACACCCACGATGCCGTGACAACCAACGCATCCGCCAGAAGTGGAGAAGATCTTCTCACCGGCCACCGCGTTAGGGTCGGTCGGTGTCGCCGCAGCGTTCTGCTGGTTGTGCAGCCAGGAGACGTATTCGGCTTGCGGCAAGGCCCTCATTTCAAAGCTCATGTGCGCGTGTTGCAGGCCGCAGTACTCGGTGCAAATGCCGCGATAGGTGCCAGCAGTGTCAGCGCTAAAAACTTTGTCGTTGGCGTGGCCCGGCACAACGTCGGTTTTTCCGGTGATCTGCGGAATCCAGAAGCTGTGAATCACGTTCTCGGATTCGAGCGTGGTATGAATGACTGTGCCAACCGGCACCACCAGTTCATCGGCGGTAACGATGTTATCGTTGGTATAGTCAAACTCCCACCACCATTGATGGGCTACCACCTTGATCTCAATCGTGCGGCCCTGCCCCGAAATGTTGCTCAGGTTAAACATCGTATAGATGGTACCGATCAGCACCGCGAACAGGAATATGGAGGGGGCAATCGTCCAGGCAAGCTCAATGGCATTATTGCCGTGTATCTGCCGGGGATTCGGCGCGTTCGGGCGCTCGCGGAAGCGCACCATAGAGTAGATCAGCATACCTTCGACCGCCACAAAGACAATGGTGGCGACTACCAGGATGAACCAGAACAGGCCCGATTCTTTAGCAGCGACGGGGCCTTTCGGATTGATGATAGAGGGAGAATTTTCTCCACAAGCTGCAAGAAGGATGGAGGATAAAAGGATCGCTGAGATTATAGTTATCCAGCGTTTCACCCCACGAATTTTAGGCATCCTCACTTCTCACTTTCCTAAAATAATGTCGGTTTGTGTATGGGCGACGGCGTCGCCAAAGTATATGACACTCCTGCCATAGTATAGTGCTAGTCTAATAAGCCAGCCTGTCAGCGAACTTGCGATTCTTTCGGGCTACCTTACAATGGCCTGAATGTGTGGGCCTGCCCGGCTATGCCCTGCATTCCATCAGATTATAGCATAGTTTTCGGCTTATAGTCACGCCAACGGCGCGTTCGACTCGTATATGACGTGGATTTTGCTTGCCTTCACATCTCTTTAAGAGAGGTGCGCATAAGGGGTTTGGCGCGCTGGAAGTAGGCTCGCGCCGTCGTTTCCGGGATACCGAGGGTTTCTCCAATCTCGCCAAAGCTCAGCCGTGATGTATAGCGCAGTGCCACGATCTTCTGATAGTGAGGGGGCAATGAACGAATAGCCCTGCAAAGGTATTCGCGCCCTCCTGTTGCTCGACAAGTTCTTCTGGAAGCGGGGTGGGATCAACAATGGCATAATGGGCCTGAAAATAATCCTCGTCGTTATCACCCTCCAACTCGGAGAAATGCATCACAGAGACGCGGCGCAACTCGTCGATACAGCGATTCCGCGCAACCTGGAACAGCCAGGGCCGCAGGGGTCTCCCCGCGTGCAGGGTAGGCAGCGAAAGGTAAAGCTGGATCAGCACCTGCTGCAAAACATCGCATACCTGGTCATAATCAAACAGGAAGGTAGAGATGAAGCGAAAGAGAGGCGCTTTATAGCGATAAACGAGTTGTTCAAAAGCGGGCTGAGAACCAGCAAGTGCCTGCTGGATC
>DASTKD010000386.1:0-13007 GCA_035716135.1 Ktedonobacteraceae bacterium | reverse complement strand
CGACAGCACTAATTAATCGTTTCATGCCCATTGGCCTGCTGGTGCTGGCGGGAGTGTTCCTATCGGGCATATTCTGGCTCTCGTGGCGCTATTACAGACAAAGGCTTGCCGGGCAACGCTCACAACGCAAACGCCTCTAGTCCTCTGTCAAAGCAAGACTGACCAGTAAAAAAGGGTATTCTTGAGGTTAATCAAAACCTACCTCAAGGAGACCCCGATGAAAAAGTATATCGTGGAACTGACGACAGAACAACGCCAGGAGTTGTCTCGCATGATCTCGACAGGAAAAGCTACGGCACGCGAACTGACCCATGCCCGCATTCTGCTCAAAGCCGATCAAGGTCCAGAGGGACCGGCCTGGAGCGATAGTCGGATCCAGGAAGCCCTGGAAGTGAGCGCAAGCACGGTGCAGCGCGTGAGAAAATACTGTGCGCAACATGGGGTGCAGGAGGCGATTCTGCCCCGGCCGATGCAAGGAGTGCGTCGCCGTCGGTTGGACGGCACGCAAGAGGCTTACCTGATCGCGTTGGTCTGTGGTGCTCCCCCTGACGGCTCGGCACGCTGGACGTTGCGGGGACTGGCCCATCACCTGATTGAGCTGGGCTATGTCGAAACGATTAGCCACGAAACCGTGCGCCAGGTCTTGCTGACCAATGAACTGAAGCCCTGGATCAAGAAACAGTGGTGCATTCCCACCCCGGCCGATGCGGACTTTGTATACCATATGGAGGATGTCCTCGAGGTCTACACTCGTCCCTACGATCCGGCTCGCCCTCAGCTCTGTATGGATGAGATCAATACTCAACTGCTGGCTGACACTCGCGAGCCGTTGCCGATGGAGCCAGGCAAGCCGAAGCGCGAAGACTATGAATACGAGCGCGAGGGCGTGTGCAATGTCTTTCTGGCCTGCGAACCCCTGGCCGGCAAACGCTACAGCATGGTGGCGGCCCAGCGGACCAAACAGGAGTGGGCGCACTTCATCCGCTCCCTCTCCGACAAGTTCTATCCGCAGGCCGACAAGATCGTGCTGGTGATGGACAACCTCAACACCCATCGGCTTTCCTCGCTCTACGAGGCCTTTCCGGTCGCTGAGGCGCGGCGGCTCTGTCGGCGCTTTGAAGTCCATTACACCCCCAAACATGCCAGCTGGCTCAACATGGCGGAAATTGAACTCTCGGCCCTGGATCGGCAGTGTTTGTCTCAACGCTTGGCCTCCTTGGACATCGCCCAGCAGCAAGTGGCGGCCTGGACCGCTCGGCGTAATCAGCAGCAGGTGACCATCAACTGGCGCTTTACGGCTGAGGATGCCTCCATCAAACTCAAACATCTCTACCCGTCAATCTCTGATTGACAGAGGACTAGAGACTTTTGTCACAGAGCATAAGAAAAGCTTTGGTGTATGCTGGACGTAAATCGTGCTTCGTAGGAAGGAATGTATCAGATGCGTACAGCGCATAGCAAAACCCTCCCTCCAACATCGGGAGAGGCGCGCGCACAAAAACCGTTCTCGCTTGTAACGCCCATTTTGAAGACAGCCCTGCTCATGGGCGCGGGTGGCGGTTTCCTGCTGGCAACGGTACTGACGCTGTCGCTCGCCTTCTCTGCGTCACTCGGCGCGTGGTGGGAGGCTGTGGCGCAGGCGCATGGACACCTCCAATTGTACGGGTGGGCGGGATTGTTTGTGCTGGGCGTTGCGCTGCACTTTCTTCCACGGTTGCGCGGTACGCCGCTTGTGGGCGCGCGCCTCGTTCCCTGGCTGCTGAGTATGATAATCGCAAGCCTGATCCTGCGTGCCGTCGCTCAACCCTTGTTGGCGATGGGCCTGGGGAACCTGTGGCGAGGAGTGTTGGTCGGCAGCGGTATCCTGGAGACGGGAGCCTTCGTCACGGTCCTGTGCTTGCTCATCCTGACCGCCAGGCGGGGGCCGCGTCCAACGACACGCCCCGCCTATTGGAGTGTGTTTCCCTTGCTGTGCGGCGCGTTTTGTTCGTTTGCCCTTGCCAGCATCATCAACCTGGTGAATGTGGCGCAGGCGGCGCGTGGGAGTGGGTTGGTGCCGGGTGCGGGCGATACACTCAATGTGACGCTGGGTCTTTTTGGCTTTCTGATGCCGATGGCGTTGGCGATGTCTGCCCGCTCGCTGCCTATGTATGCAGGTCTGGATGGCTTTCCGAGCCGTGTGCTGTGGCCTCTGGCGGGCGTGTACTTCGCGGGATTGATCTTGCTCGGTGTTGGTGTAAATGGCGGGCCATTGCCGTTGCCGTGGAGCAATCTCCTCAATGGCATAGGAATGCTCCTCCTCGGAGGTGTGGTGCTGCTTTTTGTGGGTATCTTTCTGAGCTTGATACGCAGGCGAGGCCGATTACCAGAGCGCGTGGGGAAGCTGGCACCGTCGCCTGCAAACCTGGCGCGGAACTATCAACGACAGGTGAAAAGGGAGCAGACGCATTACGGACCATTTGTGGGGATAGTGGCAAGCGCCTATCTCTGGGCCATGCTCGGCGCGGTGCTGCTGCTGATCGATGGCGGGAGTCTGCTGTTCACAGGCTCACTGCTCGTGACGTTTGACGCGGTTCGTCACAGTTTCGCTCTGGGCTTTATCGCGCTGCTGATCTGTGGTATTGCCCCGCGCATGTTACCGGGCTTCTCCGGTGGCAAGATACTCTCTCCCGGCCTGGTGAGCGCGACGCTCTGGCTGGGCAATGCTGCCGCGCTGTTGCGCGTGGGTTCTCTCCTCTTCGCGCCGCTCCTGGCTGGCACACGTGGGTTTGCCATTGACACCTTCCTCTTTAGTCTTTCAGGTCCTTTCGGTTTAGCCCTGGCGATTTGCCTGGCGATCAACCTCTGGCCCGCCTTGCGTGCCTGATGACGCGCTCCACGAGTACATGGGTGACAGCGAGGCCAGCCAGTAGCCTCTGCCCACACAGGCAGCCGACCTGGCCTCACCATTCACCGCTTCTTCGTTACGATAGACACCTGGAGCCAGGCGTTACTCCAGGGCAACGGGATCGCCGGCGTCGTGCCACAGTGACCGCATCTCCGCGCAACTCTCCAGCAGATCGGCAAGCGTACCCTGGGCTTCGACGCGGCCTTCCTTCAACACAATGATATGGTTGGCGCTGCGCAGCGCGGCGCGGCGGTGCGAGACGGCCAGGCATGTCACAGTCCCACTGGTGAACAGACGCTCCCACAACGCACGCTCCGTCTCAACATCCAGTGCGCTGGACAGATCATCGATCACTAGCAGTTCGGCGGCACGCACCAACATGCGCGCCGCTGCTGTGCGCTGCACCTGACCACCTGAGAGCTTGACGCCGCGCGTACCCACTGGCGTCTCCAACCCCGCCTCCAGCGCCTGCATATCTTGCTCCAGGACGGCTCCCCGCACGGCGGCGGCCAGGGCCACAGGGTCGTCGGGTAGCCCCAGGAGGATGTTCTGCTTGAGTGTCTCGCTGAACAGGCGCGGCACCTGCGCCGTGTATGCCGCGCGGGGCGGCACAAGGAAGGAAGCCGCGTCGTCCACGATGTGGCCGTTCCACCGAATCTCACCCGCCTCCGGGGGCAGCAAGCCCAGCAGGGCGTGCAAGAGTGTTGTCTTGCCCGCGCCGACACGCCCCGTCACCACTGTCAGGGTGCCGCGCGACAGGCGCAGGTCTACCCCGGCGATACCGCGCCCCGACTGCGGGTGGTGATAGGTCAGTCCTCGCACCTCCATGAGGTTCAAGCGATCGGCCACGCTGCGTACTGGAGGTGGTACGTTGGGCAGCGGTCCGCGCAGATGCAGTGGAGTGGATGTCACCAACGCGGCTGGTGGAGAATCACCCAACAAACTGCCCATGCGCGCGAAAGCGACACCTGTCTGCCGGTAGACTGCCAGGAACTGGCCGAGTCCGGTAGTAAAGTCGGCAATGAAGCCCAGGTACGAGACAAACAGGGCAAAGTCACCCACCGTCATGCTGCCGGCGCGCAGACTGCCGGCGGCCAGCAGCATGATCAGACCCGTACCCACACTTACCAGGTTGGCCGTGATGGAGTTCAGGGACTGCGTTGTCAGGCGATCGGCCAGCATAGCTGTACGGCGCTGCTCGTTCAGTCGCCGGAAGCGTGTCACGATTCGCTCTTCGGCCCCGGTGGCCTGTATCGTCTGCGCTGCCGCCAGGATATCGCCGATAGCTCCCGTGACCTGGCTGGTAGCCTGGCTGCTGGCGGCGCGGTAGCGTTCGAGCGCGGTACTCGCGCGCCGCGCTACTACCACCATGACCAACAGAGGCAAGATGACAACCAGGGTCATGCGGACGTTGATATGCAAGAGTATCAGGAACGCTCCTATAGCGAGCAGACCCTGGCCCACAATCTCGTCGCTCCAATCCACGGCGTCCTCGGCCTGATAAGCATCGTCACGAAAACGGCTGATGGTCTCGCCTATGGAGTAGGGCAGCGCATGAGCGCCTGGCCGGTTCAGGACGTGCCGCAGCAGGTTGTGACGCACCAGCCCGCTCATCGTGAACCGCAAGATGATTTCGACAAAGCCAGCCGTGAGCAAGATTACCACACGGCTCGCGGCGAGTACCACCAACAGCACGACCAGTCCCGTCGTGCCTGTGGGCAAGCGCGCCTGCCCGGTGAGCGTATCAAAGAAGGCGCGGGCGAGTAGCCCTGCCAGGAGGAACGACAGGCTGAACGCGCCCCACAATACCGCGTGGAGCAGGTAGAGCCAGGGCCTGTAGCGCGCCATTTTCAGCAGATAGCGCCAGGTCGGGAGCGGTTTCATAAGCAGACCTCCGAAGTTTCGACCCGTAACAACCCGGCAAAGCGCGAGGTGGGGTCGGCAGCGAGGGCAAGCCATGACCCATATTCACGTACCTGCCCGTCCTCCAGGACAAGAATGTCATCGGCGTAGGCGAGTGTGGTCAGTCGATGCGCCACGATGATGCCGGTGCGGCCTGCGAGCAGCCGACCCAGGGCAGTATGAACAAGACGGTCCGTGGCAGGATCGAGGCGCGAGGATGGCTCGTCCAGGATCACCAGATCGGGGTCGCGCAGCAAGATGCGCGCGCAGGCCAGCACCTGCGCCTGTCCTGCGGAGATCCCGGCACCGCCGGCCAGGAGTGGAGTGTCCAGACCGCGCGGCAACTCGCGCAGCCAACAGGCCAGACCCAGTGTATCCAGCACGGCGCTGATTTGCTCATCCGGCACGCTATCATCGAAGATGGTCAGGTTGTCGCGCACGCTGGCATGAAAGAGATGTACCTCCTGAGTTACCAGACCGATACGCGAGCGCGCCGCCGCGAGTCGCACCGCCCGCAAGTCTACACCTCCCAGGCGCACGACGCCCGCCAGTGGATCGTAGAAGCGCAGGAGGAGCCGCGTCAGTGTTGTCTTGCCGCTACCTGTGCGTCCCACTATACCCAGCACGCGGCCCGGCTCCAGGGACACGCTGACGTTGCGCAGGATGGGGACATCCTCTGCATAGCCGAAGCAGACGCTGTCCAGTTCCACCGCCAGCGGCCCTGGGGGCAGCGCGTCGCCGGGGCCATCGACCACGCGCGGTATTGTATTCAGGAGCGCCTGGATACGAGCTATGCTGGCGTCCGCCTGTTGCAGGTCCTGCACTTCGTTGCGAATCTGCTCGGTCGGCTGGCGCAGCATCTCGGTACACTGAAAAATTAGATAGACCGTGCCAATGGTCAGCGCGCCAGCCTTGAACAGCATGGCACTCAAGGCAAAGGCGACCGCCGTGCCGAGCGCAAACAGTCCCAGGCTGCTAGCGCCCAGGCTGTAGCCCCACATCTGCGCTTTGCGCGTCACGGCTAACCACGACCGCATGATCTCAGCGCAGCGGCGCAGCACAAACGCGCCAGCCCCGCTGGACCGGATATCTTGCAGGCCGGACAGGTATTCACCCAGAAAGCCATAGAAATCGGCATTAGCCTGGCGATCCGCGGCCCAGGAGGGCGTGGCAACAGCGCGGATACGCAGCATGGCGATCAAGGCCAGCGCGACAAAGGCGCTCATCCCCAGTCCCACTCGCCAGTCCACATGATAAAGCAGCCCGAGTACACCTATCAACAAGATGCCGTTGCCGAGTACATAGACCACAAACCGTGAGAAGAAGCGAGCCAGGGTAGCCACGTCACCATCCACCCGCTCGATCAACTCGCCCGGAGTGTGGGCCGTGTGAAACGTGGCATCCAGCCGCAGCAGGTGGGCAACAAGGTCGGCGCGCAGCGCGTTTGTAGCGGACCAGCTCACATTTTCGGCTACGTAGGTCTCAGCGACAGCCAGGCCCTGTCCCGCCAGAGCCAGGCCCATAGTCAGCAGCGCCAGGAGGATCAGATTGCGCAGATCCCCACCGGATGTGGCCTGGTCGATAAAGTCGCTCGCCACCAACGGCGTGACCACCTGCGCACAGATGGTGCCGCACAGGATTACAGCCAGCAGAGTCATTCGCAGCCAGTGTGGCCGCAGATAGTGGGCTAACAGCCGCCAGTAGCGTCTAAACTGAACGTACATAAATCTATTTTCTTCCTTTCGCTCGAGAGCGTTGCAGGCGCATTTTGCGGAACATGAGTACACACCGTATGAGTGTGTAGCGTATTCTCTACTCGACATGAACAGAGGAGAGCTTACGACGAGGTATGGTTACAGGTGGGGGAGCGGTGATGCTGAACGGGAGGCAATTTGCTACTATGTGCGATGAGCAAGCAAAAATAGCCCTGCAAGGCTAAGTGGGCTGGTTGTGAAGAGTGAAAGAGAAGTCTCTAGATTTAGACACAGCTCACTTAGTTTAGCAACACCTTAGCTGTGGTTGAAGACATGACGAGTAATACCTCCTAAAAAACAAGATAGACAAATAATAACCTGTGGCTGCCCGGAAGTCAAGTGAATCGCTTCACCAACATTGGATAGGGGGTCTCCCTCCCATGATGAACATTAACGATCAAAATCGGGAAATGTCATTCTGAGCGCAGCGAAGAATCTCCCTCGCCACGCCGAGATTCTTCGCTGCGCTCAGAATGACAGGGCTATACCGATCCTGGGTGTTAATATTCATTAGAGAAGGTGCTTTTGCGTGTTCAGAAGTAATACCAGGCGACGCACCTCATAGCAGGTGGGCGTACTTGCGATTGCCCACCTGCCCACCTACCGGGGATATGGCCCGTTTGTGTCACGAGACCCGGCTGACGCTTCAGTTGTTCTCGTCGTGGAAGTTGACATACCAGTGCATCCCGCTACAGAAGGGCTTGTTCTTTGATTGTCCGCAGCGACAGAGAGCATAGTGTTCCCGCGAGGAGCCTTGAGCGCGCGGCTCATCGTCGCCTTGCCCATTGGTGAGAGGGATGCCACCGGTAATGCGATACGGCCCGTCTTTGGAGACCGTGATCGTCGCTTCGCGCACCTGATCGACCTCGTCGCGGCACTCCACGCCATCGAGAGCATAGCTGAGCGCACCAGAGGGGCAGTTGCGTACTGCGGCGATGATCGCCTCCATTCTGGCTCCATTTGGATCGACAAAGGGGTCCTGTCCGACATGGAAGACCGCCGCTAAATTGTCCGTGCAAAAGCCGGAATGCTGGCAAATGCCGCGATTGTCCAGGATCGTGATTTGCTCCCCAACATAGGTGTCGCGCCGGTCCGGCACGCGGTCGGGTTGCTTCTGGCCGGTAAAGCCGATGCGCGCATGAGTGCCATCACAGAACGGTTTGATGGCCGAGCCACCGCAGCGGCAGAGAGCCATCTGTGGGCGCGCCGGAATGCGCTCGCCCCGCGAGTTCTCCAGGTGTTCGGCGTTGGTCACGAGGTAGGGGCCGTTCTGGGAAGCCTGGATGCAGCATCCCAGATGGGCCTCCATGGCTTGCAGTTCGGCGACTTTGGCTGCGACCCCATGTGGGCCATCGGGTGGCGCGAACTGGCAGGCTAAGTCCTGCAAGGCTGCCGTGGCTTCCTGCAGTTCGGTCGGAATGGCCGGGTTCAAGCGTAGCTTCGTCGCCACGACGGCCAGTTGCCAGAGTCGCTCGCCGAAAAATACCCAGGCCGACTGTTTGTGTGGTAGCAGATGAACATCACGATTGTAGCCAAAACCCGGGCCTGCGGTCTTGCCTGGCTGTGCGGCACTATCGACCGGCACCTTCGTCAGCACTTCGCTCAGCGGACGAATGACGGTGGTCATGAGCCGCAGCGTAGCTCGTGAGAGGTGTTCGAGTTCGGCCTCCGTCTCCTCGGTGTGGGCAAAGAAGCGCAACAGGATCAGCAGCATGGTGTCGTAGGCCACGTTGAAGAGATCGGCCACCTCGTGCGTGAGGGGATCATGGATGACGGTGCCGCCGGAGGTGTCATCATAGAAATGCGTCATCGGATTGGAGACCACCGGACGCACCGGCTCAAAAGGGATGCCGGTGTGTTGTGCTTGCGCCATGGCCCCGGCATACTGGGTGCGCACTTTGTCGAAGATCCAGAAGTGCGCGTCGGGATGGTCTGAGGTGGGAGCTTCGCCCTGCTCGACAATCCGCTCAATGGCGGCACAGGCCGAGGCGCGGTCTACGATTGCTATCAGGTCGCCGGAGAGATCGACGAAGCGCGCGTTGGCCTGGGCTTCGGGTGGCCCAATGAAGAGATCTTCTTCCGGGATGTGGGTAAAGCCCGTCTCGATCTTGTGGTAGAATTCGCCGACGGTCTTGAAGTCCACCTCGAACGGCTCCTCGCTCTCGTCATCATCGCCGGTGTCGTCCTGCTGGCTGGCCTGGAGGGCATCCTGGGCGTCAAGGACGCGGGCGCGAATCGGATCAAAGAGCGCCTGCTGTTCGGCGGACAGAATGCCGGTCTCGGGCATCTCGTAACAGACGAAGCGTTCGATCGTTTCCTGGGAGAACGGCTCCAGACTGAGGCGGATGCCAAAGGGAAATTCCGAGGGCGGCAGGGGAAAATTGGGACGGCGGAAGTGGGGCGCGCCGCCAATGGCGGTCAGCAGGTTGGAGACCTGGGCCAGGTGTCCCATCTCCTCGACGGCTACTGAACTCAAGAAGCGCCGCCAGCCGCGCACCATCACGGCTTGCTCTTCGGTCAGGCCGCCTTCGCTGGCATCGTTCTTGAGCGAGGAGGCGGCGAACAGGTAGATGCACGCCAGCCCGTGTTCGAGTTCGGCGGCGCGCGAAAGCAGATAGATCAGTTCTTCGCGCGTCGTGACCGGCTTAATATGCGAGCGATCCAGTTTGGGGCCAGGAATGATCTGCGTCATATGTGATGTTCTCCTTCTCTTAAAATCTCTTACTGAGAGGGCATTTCTTCACTCAAAAAGCCCTGACAATGGTCTTAGACCCGCTTGTGTTGTCATGGGAATCACTACATCAAGATCTGAAGCACACGCTGCAAATTCCGTTTGTATGTTTCCTCTGTGAGTTCCTCCTCCAAAACCAGTTCCGCTCTGGCCGAATGCTGCTCCGGTTGTTCTACGCTGGTACTGGCTTCAATGCGGTGCGGCACCTTTCCTGCGGGAAGAGCAACTCCTACCCTGCTCAATACTTCTTCAGAGACGAAGATGGGCGTACTGGTAGTGACGGCCAGCGCGATAGCATCACTGGGACGAGCATCGATCTCATGCAGCGTGTGGTCAGTACGAATTCTGGCCGTTGCATAGAAGATATTATCTTTGAGTGACTCGATACGGACCTCCTGGAGTACTGCGCCGAGAGAGTCCAGAATATTGGCGATGAAATTCATCGTCATCGGGCGTGGCAAGGAAGATTGGCGTAGCCCCTGGTCGATGGCGAAGGCTTCGGTCGGCCCGACCAGGATACCCAACGCTCGATGGCGAGCCTCGTCATGCAAAACGACAATGGAGTATACAGAATGGGATGCCCCTTTGCTCATTAAGGTCACGCAGTCAACGACGGAAACCTTAATCATGGTCTTCCTCCTTTGTAGCCCTGCTTGCGGAATGAAAGCGTCTTCAAACCAGGCTGATAAATCTTCTTTCAGTTGTTTGCGCGCTTTATGGAGGCGTCCCTTGACGGCGACAACTGAAATACCGAGGATCGCAGCAATTTCACTCAGACGAAACTGGGCGTAGTAGAAAAGGAGTGTGGCTTCCCGCTCAGATGGAGAAAGGGCGTAGACGGATTGCAAAATCTTCTGCGCTACCTCGTGTTCTTCAGCCATAACCAGAGGATCGACCACACCTTCAGAAAGGAACGCGGGGTCGATGAACATCCCGCCCATAAGCGCTTCCAATGAGCTAACATCCATCTTCTGCGAGCGAAGATAGGATCGGCAGACGTTTAATGTGATGCCGTAGAGCCAGCTAGCGAAACGCTGGATGTCTCGCAGGCGATTCAGCGAAAGATAAGCCTGGAGCATGGCCTCTTGCGCCAGTTCCTGGGCAATACAGGCGTTGCCTGCCATCTGCTGAGCGATCCGTTCAGTCATGGGCTGGTAGCGCTCAACCAGATCGCCAAAGGCATCTTTGTTGCCGTCGCGGGCCGCAGCCAGCAACTCGGCGTCAGTATGCTCTCTCATAGTTGCGTTTGCCGGTCAATTAGCATGATGATGCGCCAGCACTCCTTTTCTATGGATATAGTGGGTACAAGCAGAGAAAAGGTTACTTTTTCAGATAGTGAAGATCTTTCCTTGCATCGACAATCTCGGGCATCCGACCTGGAATTTTCTCTTCCAATTCTTAATTACGGTTTACGGTGACACTTCACTTCGCGCGTGGGCCATACACCCGATCTGCCAGTTCCTCGATCGTTGCCATGACCTCCTTGAGGACTGGCTTACGCTGAAAGAATAGCACTTCACTGGCGCTCTCCTGAAAAGCGTCTGCGCTCAGGTTCAAGCCTTGATAGACGAGGAGTAGCAGATGCGAGCAGCGAGCGGCGCGCACCTTTTCCACTTTGCGCTTGAGGTAATTCGGGTGCCAGAATCCTACCAGTTCGACGAGGATTCTGCGCTCCACATCATCCCTGTCGGTCAGGACAAAGTCGGGGATCATCACGGTGTCTCCGAGCAGGAGTACTTCGCTCTCGCGGCTGAGCAGCCAGTGTCCGCGCTTCCCGCCAAACTTTGCCTCAAATTCAGTGGCGAAATCGGCTTCCAGTTGGCTATCGAAGAGGCCACTGCGTTTGAAGTGGCTACGTAGCGAGCAGGTGTGATCCAACCGGTACGTCAACGGGGTTAAGGACATGGAGGGATGTACCTGCGCCATCAGTTGCCAGCGCTCGCAGAGGAGCAATGCTGGCATAAACGCCGCGAATGCCCGGCCATAGCGAGTCGTGGCATGGACAAATGGCGAGATCGGGCCATCCAATTCCAGATGATAACCTTCGCGTTCGGGCCTTGCCCAGAACATCAGCTTGAACAGCTTGAGAAACTTCCACAGGTCTTTATAGTTCCCGGTAACGTCAATGCCTAACTGGCTGGCCCAGTAGAGTACTCCCCGCGCGAGTTCCAGGTTATAGCGGGCCACCAGATCGGTATCGCTCCATGCTGGACCTGCATCTGTCAGGATAAAGTGTGCCGGTCGGTCGGCGAACAGTGCTTCCTCTATCTGCCCCTGGCTGAGGTCCAGTTCGGCGGCTACAGCTTCTACAACCTCCCGATGTGTATGCGCCTGAAAAACATCAGGGGTCTCGAAGACCGGGCCGTAAGCAAAGAGCCGTTCGCGCAGCACTGTTGGAGGTAGGGTGGTCACTGGCGGGGTAAACGTGGCGGCATCGGTTAAGACCTTCGCCAGTCCACGAATCACGACGTAATCCAGGCGATCTCCAATGTATGCTTCCAGCGCCCGGACCCAGGATGCCTGGGAAAGTCCAATCTGGCTCTGGAAGAGAGCGATTAGCTCCCTGGCCGTTTGTAGCCAGTGGGCGTCTTGTTCATCCAGAAGATCGATGGTGAGACGATCGCGAGTACGGCGCAGGCGCGGCGTAATCAACTCAGAGGTGAGCATGAGGCAACTCCCCCCGTTTAGGCCGGCGCCGTTGCGCTTTTCCCTCGTCGATAGTCCCGCGCACGATCACCTCGTAGAGGACAGCCTGCCGGTTCTCCACCTTGCGCAGCACTCGTCCCAGGCGTTGTACGTATTCGCGCGCCCCGGCGGTACCCCCCATTACGATGGCGATCTTGGCTTCAGGTACATCGACGCCTTCGTTGAGTACGCGCGAGGCGACAATTGCGCGGTACTGTTTCGACTGGAAGCCCTCCAGAACCTGCTTGCGTTCAGCGGCTTTCGTCTCGTGTGAAATGACTGGAATGAAATATTTGCTGGCGATCTGGTATGCCACAGTAGTGTTCTCCGTGAAGATGAGAATCTGTTCCCCCGTATGTTCGCGCAAGAGGCCCTCTAACACCTGGAACTTGCCCTCACAGCCCGCGAGGAGCCGCAATATGCGTTGACGAGCCAGTAGCGCCCGCCTGGCATCGGGGTCAAATGCTGAGCGCCGCGTGAGTTCACGCAGCCAACTCGCTCCGTGGGTTCGCTGTAAATGATGGTTGCGCACGTATCCCAGATAAAGTGCGTGGTCAGCAGCATAGGTGGCTCGTTCGGTCTCCGTCAGGTTCGCCCGTACTCGCTGGGTGCGGTAGAATGCCAGTTGTTCGCCGACGAGGTCTTCGATGCGTTTGGAGTAGACGATAGGTCCGATCAACTCATCGACGCGCCAGCGCCCACCGGTCTGCTCGTGTTCTTCTGGATAGGTGGCGGTCAGTCCGAGGCGGGCAGGAGCAGGAGCCATGAGCGCCGCTTCTCCCCACGAGGGTGCAGGCAGATGATGTACCTCGTCAAAGATGATCAGCTTGAACTCCTGCCCGTGTTCCGCGACCAGATCGCTGGCCGAGTGGTATGTCGTTACTGTGAGCGGCAAGATGCGCTTTTCTCCGCCGTAGAACACGCCGATATCCGTCTGGAATGCGTTCACCAGCCGGGAATACCACTGGTGTAAAAGATCGATGGTTGGAGCTACGACCAGGGTGGAGCGTCCCACACGGCTGATCGCTTTGATAGCGACAAAGGTCTT
>DASTKD010000385.1:0-4444 GCA_035716135.1 Ktedonobacteraceae bacterium | reverse complement strand
CCTGAACGGTCGAGCAGGGGAGCGCCGAGAAAGCTGCGCACGGTCGGGTGTCTGCGAGGCACGCCCATTGACTGCAACCCCTCTTTTGCCAGGTGTCCATGCGCGTAATCAAGCGCGGCCTGCCGCGCGGCATTTCTGTATGCGCTGGTTGGGCGAAATTTGCCGCCCTGGACGCTGGCGGGATGGTGGATAAAAGCCAGCGCATCGCCCACGCGCACCGGTTTGCCATGATGAAAAATGGGAGCCAGCAAACCTTCTCCGCCCAGTGGCACACGGCGAAACCACTCCTCTTGCTCCTTTGTTACGCCAATGGCCGCTGCAAGGTGAAACAAGTAGCCCTCGGAAGGCACCAGAGGCTCCCCCATTTCGTTGAGCGGGCGTAATGTGAAAGCAGCAAAGCCCGCGTCCGTCAAATCGCGCGCCGTTTCGGCGATCAAATGCAGCAGGCGCGTCTCGTCTAATTCGCTTGTCAGCGCCGACCCGATACGATTGAGCGCGGCAAAACGCCCCGCCGCGCGTTCAGCCCTATTGCGACCGTACACAGCAAGCTGTACGATTGCCAGCACAAAACCCATCGCGGCAGCCAGCACGATAAGCTGCGTGCTGGCTGCTCCATCCAACGTTTTGAAGCTATTGATGGGCGCGATGAAGAAAAAATAGACGCAGAAGAGTTGCAAGATAGCCGCGATCAGCGCCAGGGGCCACTTCCAGTGGTAGGCCAACATGCCAATGAGAGGAAGATAGATCAGCCCTGGATTGACGAGCGTTACCACAGAACGGTCAAAAACCATGATGAGCAATGTTGCCAGCAGTGTACCAAGAATTAGCACCACAGGGCCGGAATATGGCAAATTTCGCCATACGTTAGCAGTACGACGAATCCGAGTTATGCTCGGCGATCTCCAGAACAGGCGCGCCTGCCTCATCAGCTTATTGGTAGCGTTCGTAGATGTCATCTTGCTTTCAGTGTGTTCATAAACTATCATCCTGTGATGTAATCGTGATGTCAGCGTATTTTCTGTGATACGTATGAGAACATCCGTATTTTATACTATGTGACAGATATGTTGCAAAAATTTACACAAATTGAGATTGGCTGAAGAACATGGAGCTTGAAATAACAACAAAGCAAGAAGCGAGCGAGGGCATGGAGCTACTGAAGGCAGACGTGTTGGATACTGTCGGCCATGAACTGCGCGGTCCGCTAGCGGCCATCAAGGGTTACGCCATGACGCTGCTTCGTCACGAACGCCATCTCGCCCGCGAAGAGCGCCACCAGTATCTCCAGGCTATTAACGAGGCGAGTGACCGCCTGGAAGTCATCGTTGAGAGGCTGCTCGAGGTATCGTGGCTAGAAACAGGCCAGCTAACACTTCAGCTTTCACCTGTTGATATAGCGTATCTGGTGAACGAGGCTGTCGCAGCTATCCAAGACCGTGTAGCAAACCATTTTCCCGGTCGTTTCACGTTCCATGTGCGCATGGAAAACGCCAGTGGAACGCCGGCTAGCTCGATTCCGCTCGTGTTGGCCGATCCGCGTCGTTTGCGCGAAGTGCTGGACAATTTGTTGGACAATGCCATACAATACTCTCCAGAGGGAGGGGCGGTGAGCGTGGTTATGCGCCCGGTCGTCATGGCGCAGCCCGCGATGAAAAGCGTCTCAGGGTCGAATGGCCGTGCTTCTCAAAAGATGCTGGAAATTTGTGTCGATGATGAAGGTCGCGGGATTCCTGCTGACCAGCTTGAGCGCATCTTTAACCGTTTTCACCGTATCGATACGCGCCTCATACGCGAAGCAAATGGTCTGGGTCTGGGTCTGACAATTTGCAAATACCTTGTCGAATTGCACCATGGTGTCATCTGGGCCGAGAATAAGCCAGGAGGCAAGGGGAGTGTGTTCCACCTGCGATTACCATTAAGCGATGAACCTCTGATGTAGAGTGAACCATATAGAGAGAGAATGGAGAGCCATCTATGCCCGCCAAAAAAACAACCATCCTTACTGCCGACGATGATCCACAGCTTTTACGGCTGATGACACGCAATCTCGAGTTTGAGGGATATGATGTCATTTCAGCAAGTGATGGTCAGCAGGCATTAGCGCACATTGAAAGCCAGCCGTTTGACCTCGTCTTGCTCGATGTGATGATGCCCAAAATGGACGGCTTCACCGTATGCCAGCGCGCGCGCGAATTTTCTTCTGTTCCCATCATTATCGTCACGGCGCGCGGACAGGATCAGGACAAAGTGCGCGGTCTCGATCTTGGCGCGGACGACTACCTTACCAAGCCATTTAGCGTCGAAGAATTGCTGGCGCGCGTGCGTGCCGTGCTGCGCCGTTCGCAAATCGCTTCCAAAGAGGGGGCGCAGGGACTACAAGCCACAGTAGTCACCGGGGAATTGACGATTGACTATGGGCAACACCTGGTGACACTGGCAGGCAAAGAGATAACGCTTACCCCGACTGAGTACGCTATTATCGCTTACCTTGCCCAGAATATGGGGCGCATCGTCACCCAGGATTTGCTGCTCGAACATGTCTGGGGTTCTGAATACCTGGGCGAGAGCCACATGCTACAGGTGAATATCAATCGCCTGCGCCGCAAGATCGAAGTCGATCCCTCACGGCCCCGTTACATTCTTACGAAAATAGGCGTGGGCTATTCGCTGGCAAGCCTGCCCAGCCGCACGCCAGCCGGCTAGCATGGCGTATACGTTTTTCAATCATCAGAGGCGACGTAGTTTAGAGCGTAACCTCTTCGTAAAACCTGTTCTACAATGTGCAGGGCGCGTGGCTCGATTTCTGCAATGAGCGTTGCCAGTTGCTCCGCGCCCAGCCGTGATTGCAGTTCATCAATGACCAGCCTGGGAATTTCGCCTTTCTCAGGCATACGTAATTCCTGGCATATCTGCCTGCTATGCAGGTAAAAGGCCAGCGGCTTCTCGAAATCCTCGCTGGCGCGCGAATCGCGATCAATCGCGTAGGAGTAGAAAGAGAGCCGCCCAAGTCTCTGTAGCGTAATGGCTTCTTGCTCGCGATCTCCTATCTCCTGGAAGATGCGTAAGGCCGACATATGCTGCTTTTCTGCTTCTTGTCTCAATATTCGTTTCTTTTCAGGGGTCTTCTCAGGTTTTTTCGTGTAATAGATGCCGAGCTTATTATAAACGGCGGCCTGCCCCTCACGGTCTCCTGTTTCCTGGAAAATCCGTAGCGCTTGCTGGTAGCGTTGATAGGCGTCATCGCTCCTTTTCTGGATGTCGTATACCCTCCCGATATTCATCAATGTGCGGGCTTCCTCGCTTCGATCTTGAATGGCCTGTTGTAGCGGCAGCGCCTGTTCAAATAACTCCAGGGCGTGTTCTATTTGCCCGAGGTACAGGGAAATGACCCCTATATTATTCAACGAGGCCGCTTTACCATGCAGGTAGGGCGACTCCATCGCGTTGCAGATGCGCAGCGCTTCTTGATAGCAGGAGAGAGCGTTTTCCAACTTGCTTAGATTTCTATACACAGCGCCCAGGTTGTTGAGTGTTTTGATCTGTCCCTCCACGTCCTCTATTTGCTGGAAACCTGCTAATGCTTGCTTAAAACTGCTCTGCGCCTCGCGCTTTTGCCCCAGCGCACTCTGGATTTCCCCATACTCGTTGTGAATCTGTGCGGCCTGCAAAGGCTGTGGTTGCCATGCTTCCAGCGGGAACAACTCACCATAAAGCTTGAAAAGCGTGGCATTGTCGCCATAACGTTGCAGGTTGGCAAAGAGTGCCTTCTGGCAGATCAAGTCATAAGCCGTTTGCTGCCGCTTTGCCTGGCACCAATGCCAGGCTGCCTCTACAAACTCAAGCAGGTACTGACGTGATTCGCTGGATGAACCTGTCTTTTCTGCCTGGCGCTGGTAAAATTCAGCGGCCTTTACATGCGCGTCTAACAGCGTGACGCCATTGCCTTGCTCATCAAAGCGATCGCGGGCATAGCTGGCAACGATGGGATGTAACTGGTAGTGACGTAACACAGGTGCATCCTCAAGTAGATGTAGATTGCGTAGCACAGCCACAACCGGCAAAAGCCGCCCGGTTGTGATGGTTTCTCCAGCGAAAACTTCCATGATGGCTGCGGCTGCCTGTAGTAGTGCCGGTGTGCGAAATACAGAGAAGGCCAATAGCAAATGGCGTTGCGTCTGGTCGAGTTGCTGCCGGTAAATGAGGTCGAGCAGTCTGGATGCGATTGCGCCTTTCCAGTATTCGGCATACAGCGGGTCATAAAGCAGCGTGTTCAAATCCAGATTGGTATATTCTTTCAGCAGCGCCGCTAACAGCCTTAACGAAAGTGGATGTCTCTTACAACGTTCGACCGCTGCCCGCAATTCGGCCTCTGGCGGTTTCAAGCCCTGAGCTTGCAGGGATTTTTTAAGGAATGTGACTCCTTCGATTTCTTCCAGGTCGGGAA
>DASTKD010000384.1:0-3856 GCA_035716135.1 Ktedonobacteraceae bacterium | reverse complement strand
GCTCAGGTTCTTTTCGTCGATCTGTTTAGCCTTGGCTTCCCAGGCTTCCATTGGGTAAACATACAGGCAGGCTTCGACGCCTGGGGTAATGACCAGCCCTTGCTCGAAGCGCGAGCGATACCTGGCGGGAATTGCCAGGCGCCCTTTTGCATCGAGTGTATGCGTATATTCACCTGTAAAGCCGATGAAGACTGTCATAAGACTAATGCTTGCTCCTTCAAACGCAAGCTTTATAGCAAGTTTCGTTCCCCACTTTTCCCCACTTTTCCCCACTTTCTGCATTATACCCTCTTTGCTAGCGCTCGTGAAGGGCCGGCGGCTCTGCACTATAGCTTTTGGGGATAACCAGCATTATAAGTTTCTCTGCGTTGGAGCGTCTCCAGGCGAAGTCAAGGCGTGCTATAATGCGGGCAGAACCGGCGGAAAACGGCCCGGCCTCAACTTTTCAGAGAAAAACGCTCACGATGCCACCTTTTTGCTGGCAATTCTGTCAGCAGTTTTGTTTTCTACCGTATCAGTGAGAAAAATATCCAGGAGATCAGGAGCAGACAGCGGTGCTACAGGCAGAACACGAGACGGTAACAGTTGAGCCAGCGGAGCGCGAGACGATTGCTATTTTAGATTTTGGGGCGCAATATAGCCGGCTGATCGCCAGGCGCGTGCGCGAGTGTCGCGTCTATTGTGAACTGCTGCTCGCCAGCACGACCCTGGCCGATTTGCGCAGGCTCAATGTGCGCGGAGTCATCCTGTCTGGGGGACCGAATAGCGTCTATGATCCCGATGCGCCGCTGTGCGACCAGGCCATCCTGGAGAGCGGGCTGCCCGTCCTGGGAATTTGTTATGGCATGCAATTGCTGGCGCATCAGCTTGGGGGGCAGGTAGCCCCTGCCAGCGGGCGCAGGGAATATGGCGCGGCAGAACTGGATTTGCTGCCTGCGGCATCTGAGCGGTCCTCGGTCTTTCATGGATTGGGGCTTGCCGAGGGCACGCGCTTCCAGGCGTGGATGAGTCACGGTGATAGCATTGCCGAATTACCTCCTGGATTTGTCTGCCTGGCAAGCACGCCAAACACCCCTGTTGCGGCGATGGCGCACCCGCGCGGGCTAGTCGGGCTGCAATTTCATCCAGAGGTGACGCATACTCCCCAGGGAACGACCCTTCTGCAAAACTTTCTTTATGACATCTGTGGCTGCAAGCCAACCTGGACGGCTGGAACGTTTATCGAGGAGGCGGTAGCAAAGATTCGTGCGCAGGTAGGCGATGGGCAGGTGATCTGCGGGCTTTCTGGTGGCGTAGATTCAGCGGTAGCGGCGGTGCTGGTGCATCGGGCTATTGGCGATCAGTTGACCTGCATCTTTGTAGACACCGGCTGCCTGCGCGCCGGGGAGCCGGAGCAGGTAATTGAGACGTTTCGCCAACACCTGCATATCCCACTGGTTGCTGTGGATGGGCGCGCCCGTTTTCTTGGACGGCTGGCGAGCGTGGTTGACCCGGAAGAGAAACGGCATATCATTGGCGAAGAGTTTGTACGTGTCTTTGAAGCAGAGGCCGGCAAACTAGGGCAGGTCGATTTCTTGGCGCAGGGCACACTCTATCCTGATGTTATTGAAAGCACCAGTCATGACGCCAGCGCGGCGGCGCGCATCAAGACGCATCATAATGTGGGCGGGCTGCCGGAGCAGATGGCGCTACGGCTGGTCGAGCCGCTGCGCTATCTCTTCAAGGATGAGGTGCGCGAGGTGGGCCGCGAGCTAGGCTTGCCTGAGGATTGGGTCTGGCGGCATCCGTTCCCCGGACCTGGGCTGGCGATTCGCGTAATTGGCGAAGTGACCGAGGAGCGGCTGACCACGCTGCGCCACGCGGATGCCATTGTGATCGATGAAATTCGCCGGGCCGGGCTGTATCGTTCTCTCGGTCAGGCGTTTGCTGTGCTTACTCCGCTTCAGAGTGTGGGAGTCATGGGCGATGGCCGCACCTACGCGCATGTGGTTGGGGTACGCGCCGTGACGACGGGCGATTTTATGACGGCGGATTGGGCGCGCTTGCCCCATGATGTACTGGCGCGCATTGCCAATCGTATCGTCAATGAGGTCGCGGGAGTCAATCGGGTGGTCTATGATATTACGAGCAAGCCGCCTGCAACGATTGAGTGGGAATGAGGCTGATCATGAGTTCTTTCGCTGTCTGAAGGCCCGCTTACGAATGATAGCTTCTGCCTGATGGAGGATATGGCTATCGCTTTCGTAGGTCAGGCGCTGGTAGGCTTCACTGAGGGGAAACCAGCGCACCTCGTCATATTCAGCATCATGCAGTGAAACATCCCCGCCAACCGGCTCCATCAGGAAGTAGCGTACCTCTTTTTCAATGCGCATGTTGCTGCGTGTGAACGAGTAATGGATGCTGCCAATGTTGGCGAGGATGCGCGTCTTGACACCAGTTTCTTCGTTGACTTCACGCAGCGCTACCTGCTCGACGGTTTCACCTTTGCGCGGCGTGCCTTTGGGGAGTGCCCAGATGCCTGATGGGCTGCGCCCGACCAGGATAACCTCTATCCCATCGATATTTCCCGTTGATGGGGGTGGTTCTTGTGTGGCCGGGTCGGACGGCGCAGCATAGCCTTGCCGGAAGACCACGCCCCCGGCTGAAAAGGCTCGCTGCGTCCGATTTCTCTGCATACGTTCTCTAGCATTCCCTGAGATTGCTCGAAACTTGTGAGGCAATCTACGGTGTCAACATTACTTAGACGGCAGCGACTCGCTTTTCCCGATTGACCCGCAAAATCTTCAGCAGGTATTGTTCGGAGTTCAGGTAGTAGGGATTGCGCTTGATAAACTTCCCAACGACGGCGATAGGATGCAATTTGAGCATCTCGACGACCAGGCCGCCGGGTAATTTGGAATAATCGTAGTGCATCAGCGCAATAATCGGGGCATTTTGGAAAGTGAAGACGGCATCAGAGGCTGCTTCGTACTTGAGAATCTGCTCTGGTGTGGCGACGTCGCGCGTAAGCCAGGTCATATCAATCGAGATGCGCACCGCTTGCCAGCCTTCACGGAGCGCCTGGGCGATCAATGTTTGATGGGTAGAGAGCAGGTGGTATGGATCGAAGCGTTTCCCAACCAGAAAGGTTTCGCGGTCGCTGGTGAGGGTAAGCTGGCCGTTGGCATAGGCCAGTTCGGCATTCACACCGAGCTTACTCAGCGCCTCCTCTATATCGCGCACCGTGTTGGGCGCACCGGCGAAGAGGCATTTCTCTGAGGCAGAGAGACCGCCCTGGATCATCCGAGACGTGACGCCAGCAATTTCCCCGGCCTTATTATACAGTTGACAGATATGCGAGCCAGGGGGGATACGTTCGGACTTTCCCTCAACGCTCAAATCCATCATTGCTAAGTACCTCCGCTTAGAGCGTTTGTGGAACACCAGGATGGGGGCGTCTGGTGAAGACACATCCATTGCCATCCAGACTTCTTCATCGCTGAATTTTTCCTGGTGTGTTCCTGCACTACATAAGCTACATCCATGTGTCGGGGGATGCCAGGCGCTGTTGCCTTCTCTGAGAAAGATGCTTACAAGCGTGTATCCCCACTGGCGCTTTCAACCAGCATATAACCGGCCAGCGGGAAACAGAACATCCCCTGGCCGGACATAGCAAACGGGTCTTAACGAAAGATTGGCGGGCAAAGTCTGCCTTAAAGTCTGCCTTAAAGCGTCTTTTAGAGTATAATCAAACAGTGCCTTGATGTCAAGCGGAATGGTGGCTCCAGGGCACAAAATAACCGCGCCTACCCGAACTGGCAGGCGAGCAAGTGGGCGAGTTGATAATCCGCTTATGCCTCGCCAGTCTCAAGAGGGG
>DASTKD010000383.1:0-6033 GCA_035716135.1 Ktedonobacteraceae bacterium | reverse complement strand
ATGAATATTAAGGAGCAAGACCGGTATGGGCCTGTCATTCTGAGCGCAGCGAAGAATCTCACTCGCCACGTGGAGATTCTTCGCTGCGCTCAGAATGACAGGCCCGACTGTGGTCGTTCATGTTGATCAGGAAGGATGAACCATGCGCCTCACATCAACTACGCAAAGTGAAACGGGCAAGACATTGCGCGTCGTTTATGGCTCTTGTCCGCACGATTGTCCCGATTGTTGTGCGTTGGAGACGCAGGTTGACGAGCAGGGGCGGGCGGTGAATGTGCGTGGTCGCGGCGACCATCCAGTGACGCGCGGCTGGTTGTGCGCGAAGGTGAATAATTACCTGGAGCGCGTGTACCATCCTGATCGCCTGCAATATCCCTTGCGCCGTGTCGGGTCAAAAGGGAGCGGCAGGTTTGAGCGTATCTCCTGGGATGAGGCTATCGCGGAGATTACGAGTCGCTGGCGCGATATTATCGGACAACACGGGGCGCAGAGCATCCTGCCGTATAGCTATGCAGGCACACTGGGATTGGTTAATGGTGCGGTATCGCATGGGCGTTTCTGGAATCGCCTGGGGGCCAGTCGTTTGCAGCGTTCTATCTGTGGCGCGGCGGCTGAAGAAGCCGTCATACTGACGATTGGCGGGCGATTGGCTCCCCCACCCGCCATGCTGCTACAGAGCAAGCTTATTCTCATCTGGGGCAGCAATCCGGCCAGCACCGCCCCGCATATCATGCCCTTTTTACGCGAAGCGCAGCGTAACGGAACAAAAATAATCGTCATAGATCCCACGCGCACGCTGACGGCGCGTTCCGCCGATCAACATATTAGACCCTATCCGGGAACGGATGCCTCGCTTGCGCTGGGGATGATGCACGTAATCGTTACGGAAGGGCTGCATCGCCCCGATTGGATTGCGCAGCATACGCTGGGCTGGGAACACCTGCTCGAACGCATTATGCAGTTCCCGCCAGAGCGAGCCGCCCAAATAGCAGGCATCCCGCTGGACACGCTGCTCACGTTGGCACGAGACTATGCCACCACTACACCCGCGCTATTGCGTATCTCCGATGGCATCAATCGTCATACCAATGGCGGGCAGACGGTGCGCGCGCTGACCTGCCTGCCCGCGCTCACCGGGCAATACGGACTGCCCGGCGGCGGTTTGATGTATAGCACCAGCGACTGGCTGCGCTGGGATGCAGAAGCTGTGGGACACGAGCATGATCCGGCCTGCCCGCCGCCTCCGCGCGAATTGAACATGAATCGCCTGGGAGCCATTCTCACGGGCGAAGCCGACCCGCCCGTCTATTCGCTGTACGTGTATAACGCGAATCCGGTAGCATCTTCGCCCAACGCGAGCAAGATTATTGAGGGCTTGATGCGCGACGATTTGTTCACGGTGGTGCATGAGCTTTTCGAGACCGATACCGCGCGTTATGCGGATATTCTCCTGCCAGCTACCAGTCAGCTTGAGCAGGTTGACCTGCATAAACCCTACGGGCATCTCGCGCTACAATACAATATGCCAGCCATTGCGCCACTGGGCGAGGCGCGTAGCAACTGGGATGTCATGCGCGGCCTTGCCAGCGCGATGGGTTTCCACGAACCCTGGCTGCAAGAGGACGCGGACGCGGTTATTCGCGGCATTCTGGCCGCGACTTCCGCAAACACTCCTGAACTGGCGGAAGTGACGCTTGAACTTTTGCGGCAGGATGGCTATCTGCCCCTGCCTGTACCAGCCGGTCATGAAGTGCCATTCGCGGACGGCGTTTTCCGCACCCCATCCGGCAAAGTGGAGTTCTATTCCGAACTTGCCCGCGCCAGGGGTTATGATCCGGTACCCGGCTGGGTTCCTGAAGTAGAGGCCAGAACGGGCATTCAGGAAGCGCCCGGAGCGCGGGCGCGTTTGCCGCTGGTCTGCCCGGCTGCGCACCATTTCGTCAGTTCAACCTTTGGCAACCAGGAGCGGCTGATAAAGAAGGAACAGGCTCCCACGTTGCGCATTCATCCCCAGGACGCGCAGGCGCGCAACATTCACGATGGTCAGTCTGTGCGCATCAGCAACGAACGCGGCTGGTGTTGCCTGGTTGCGCGCGTCACGGAAGATACGCGCCCCGGTGTGCTGGCAACTACAACCGTCTGGTGGCCTAAGTTTAGCCCCGACCAGCGCAACGTCAACTGGCTCACCTCTGATCGCCTGGCCGACTTTGGCGGCGGCAGCACCTTTTACACGAACCTGGTTATGGTCGAGCCAGAGTTGCCGTAGGATATTAGATACATCCCGCGATGCGCAGGAAATTCTCAAACATGGCGCGTGTGTGTTCTCGGTAAAGCGGATAGAGTTTGGCGCGGTCGCTGATGAACTTATCAGCCGCCTCTTCTCCCAGCGCTCGCACGATCTCCTGGCGATATTCCGGGTAATACAGCCAGACATCGAGCATGGCGGGCGTCAGTTCGATGTGAAATTGTGTGCCGTAGGCGTTGTGTCCGTAGCGGAAGGTCTGGTTCGGGGTATGCGAATTCGTGGCTAGTTGAACCGCGCCCTCTGGAATGTCAAAAGTATCTTCGTGCCAGTGGATGACCTGTTGATAACCGGGCAGACCTTTGAAGATGGGATCATTTTTGCCTGCTTCGGTGAAGTGTATTTCATAAAAACCGATCGAGGGGTTGGTGTGCTTTTTCACCTGCGCCCCCATAGCGTTTGCCAGGAGTTGCCCGCCCAGGCATAGTCCGAGGTAGGGAATCTCTCGCTCTACGGCATGACGAATCGCGTCTGTGGCACTGGCGAGGTAGGGGTAGGTATCGTTGTGGCCGACATGCTGCGGCCCTCCCAACGCGATGAGCGCGTCGTACCGTGTAGGGTCGGGAACAGGTTCTTCCTCGACTCTAACAACATCGCAGGTAATAGAATGTTCTTCCATGATCTCGCCCAGGTACCCCGGCGGATCATCCCAGATAAACTGGAGCGCCAGCACTCGCTTCATGCCTGATCCTTTCTCATACGCGAGAGGAATGCCATAGTAATTGTAATGGTACCTGAGGAATATCCGCTACGCAATGGAGCAACTTGCTATAGTTTTGCGCTCAGCGAGGTGTGAAATGGATGATGAAGGGCATGTTTCCATGCCGCCGCAGGCGACCAGACCAGACAGCCAGATGCTACAGGCTGTCTGGTCTGGCGGACCGCGAAGCGGCGAGGATTAAAAGATTGCCAGGCCCGTATCTGCGTCGAAGAGGTGAATCTGGTCTGTATCGATGTGCAGATTGATAGTCTTTCCAACACTGGCTTTGGAACGTGGATCAATACGCGCTACCATTTGTTTCCCCTGGACGGTCATATATACCAGTAGTTCGCTGCCCAGGTGTTCAACGATTTCAACGGGCGCGGTCATACTCGAACCGGTGCGCTCATTCTCCGAAAGCAGCGACATATCTGCAAGATGCTCCGGGCGAATGCCCAGAGTCAGTTTCTTGCCGGCAGCTTCGCGCGCGCTATGCGTGTAGAGCGGCGCTACCTCTACCTGGCCGGCGTCGCTCATAATGATCTTCGTCGTGTCACCCTCAGTTACCACCCTGACATCATCAAAGAAGTTCATGGCCGGAGAGCCGATGAAACCCGCCACAAAGAGGTTGGTCGGGTGATCGTACAGCTCCTGCGGCGCGCCCAGTTGCTGGATGAAGCCAGCGTTCAGCACGGCAATGCGGGTTCCCATCGTCATGGCCTCCGTCTGGTCGTGCGTCACGTAGACGAAAGTGGTCTGCACGCGCTGGTGAATCTTGGAGATTTCCGCGCGCATCTGAACGCGCAGCTTGGCATCCAGGTTGGAAAGCGGCTCGTCTAACAAGAATACTTGCGCCGAACGCACCAGGGCGCGACCCAGTGCCACGCGCTGGCGCTGCCCGCCGGAGAGTTCTTTGGGTTTGCGTTTGAGCAGTTTTTCCATGCCCAGGATGTTTGCCGCGTCCTGCACCCGTTTATTGATTTCCTGTGAGGGCATGTGACGCAGTTTGAGTCCGAAGGCCATGTTGTCGTAGACCGACATGTGAGGATACAGGGCGTAGTTCTGGAAGACCATTGCGATGTCGCGGTCTTTGGGGTCTACGTTGTTGACCACCCGGTCGCCGATGTAAATCTCGCCGGAGGTCACATCTTCAAGACCCGCGATCATACGCAGGCAGGTACTCTTGCCGCACCCTGAAGGGCCGACCAGCACCAGAAACTCCTTGTCCGCGATATCCATATTGATATCGTGAACCACTTCAACCTTGTTGAAGCTCTTGTAAACGTGCTCGAATTTGACACGCGCCATTAAGGTAACTCCTTTTCGCTCTTGCAGCAGGGCGCAAATTTCCCTGCTACCCTTAAAAAAACACGAGAGCTGTCGCTTGGTGCATACATTGCAACTACAATGAGTTGGGAGTCAATGCAGCCTCTTGATACCATGTCGCGGAAATCCAAAGCGTTGAATATCCGGCAGACAGGCTCACTATAAGCATACCATAGAATATCCAGGAAATTCCATGTCACAATGATAAATGCGGGGCTTCGCAGGGGCTTGTGTGGGGTTTGTCGATGATTCCGGGGCGACTCTTATGAAGAGTAACGACCGAAGTCGGGAATGTCATTCTGAGCGCAGCGAAGAATCAGAGACGGTGTGAAATGCGCTCCTGTGCGGTCAAAATGAGAGCAAAGAAGTGGCTTGACAGGCCGAAGGAACCTTCTTTTCACACAGCCTCTCTCTCGCCCGGCACAACGGAGATTCTTCGCTGCGCTCAGAATGACAGCTCCCACAGCACCGGCCTTTTCCTAAAAAACCTGCGAGTGATAGACGGGGATGCTTGCGCCCCCCTCGTTCCCACATTGTAATCTTTTAGCCCACTATATTGATCTCCACCTGCCAGCTCTGGCCTGCTTCGAGCAGCAGAGGCCAGAGCAGTGTCAGGGAGCTTCCCTGGTGGTTGCGCTCGAAGCCGGCTTCGGAACCGGTAATGGTGTCTATCGAGAAACGCCATAGGGTGGCCTCTTCGCTCAGTGTAAAGCCAATATCCTGTTGAAGCCACTCGTTGCCGATATGAAAAGAGCGCACTCCAGCTACTTCACCTGTGCTATCGAAATGCCCATTCTCCAGCGTGTGTCCAGCGACGCGATAATACGCTTGCTCATTCGCGCCGCCGCCCAGCAAATGGAAGTTCCATTCGCAGCCGAAACGAGTTTGCAAGCGGGTCTGGCCCAGGTTTTCGATGTGGTAGCGCACGACCAGTTTCTCTTCGTTGGTGGGGATAACGAGCGTTTTAGTGAGTTGCACCGGCAGCGGTCCCAATGCGCCTGCCCGCCTCACCATGCCAGCGCGCCGCAGCGATACGATGAGTCCATTAGCATCTTCCTCGACGCTCACTTCATAAGGCTGTTCGACGAAGTTGCCGTACTCCTCAAACTGCGCCTGCGCGAAATTCGCCAGGCTGGTACCCGCATCGAAGAAATGATCGATCAGGCTGTGGCGACGGTAGCGATCAACCACAAGATAACGGTCAAGATCAGGCTCTTTGGCTTTGACGGCGTTGTGCGGCGTGACCGGCTCTTGCGTTTCTCTGTTCGTTGATTGCCGTTGCGTGGCAGCGCGGCGGCGTTCGCGCTCGAAATCGCGCAAAACCTGGTGATAGCCCTCTTCGCGGCGCGTCATGACGCACAGCAAATTATGCATACTGCGCCGCATATCCCACTCGAAAAGCGTGCCGCCGCGCTGCGGGTCGATATAGAGATTCTGCTGGTTGCCCTCGATCAACAATTCTTCCTGGCTGTCACGGTCAAAGTCGCTGAACTCGAAACGCTGCCAGGGCGCTGTTCCCATGTTGAGCGCATCGGCAGCGTTTTCCGCCTTGATGAGATGATGATAGATGGCGGAACGCATATGGCTGGTATAAATGCCACCGAAAAGGCCGTGCCAGTAGGTATCGTTGGCCTGCGCTTTCCACAGGTCTATCACGCCAGCTTCTTTGCTCGCGCCAGCCCTGTAGACGGCGTTATGCACGCGC
>DASTKD010000382.1:0-4415 GCA_035716135.1 Ktedonobacteraceae bacterium | reverse complement strand
ATGGCCTGCATTTTCTTTCCTGTGGCGATAGCGCCGACGCGGTTTTTCCCACCAAATAACTGCCCGGTTTTCAACAATACAGAGCAAACGAGCAAAAGCTGAACGCAATGCCAGGCATTGCGTTCAGCTTTTGCTCGTTTGCTCTGTGTTGTTGAACTGAAAGATTGACCGCCGCTATCCTGGCATGATATAGTATCGTCACGCTAAACCTCGATCAGGGTCAAATGTTACCGTGGGACGCGGATACAGGATAGACATACGTCTCTCATGGCTGTTCTGCTTGTTCGCAAAACCCGTGAAAAGGTGAAAGAGAACCAGTACTTCCTCTTTACGAGTGAATACTGGGTTTTCGTGTTGTCCGCGTGTTCCTCACTCTTACTGAAATCAAGGTGTTCTTCTATTGTTATTGTTTCCCAGGAACGAACTACAAATATGTGTGCGGTATCGCGTTGAATGAAAGACTATTCCATATGGTAGCTTCAAAAGAGAGGAAAAATCCTATGACGATGATTGAGGCAAGGGGCTTGAGTAAGGTGTTTCGGGTGGTGCGCCGACGACCGGGACTGCTGGGAGGCTTGCGCAGCGTTGTCGATCCGGAGGTGCGGCTCGTGAAGGCGGTGCAAGATCTGTCGTTGTCGGTTGAGCGCGGCGAAATGATCGGATTGGTTGGGCCAAACGGCGCGGGAAAAAGCACGACCATCAAGATGCTGACGGGCATCTTAACGCCTTCGAGCGGCTTGATGCGCGTCGCGGGAATGAATCCACAGGGCCAGAGGCGCGAACTGGCGGCACGGATCGGCGTTGTCTTCGGCCAGCGCACGCAGCTCTGGTGGGATCTGCCCTTGATCGATTCGCTGCGCCTGCTGCGCCATCTCTACCGCGTGCCGGAGCAGCGGCACCATGCCAACCTGGAACGCCTGCGTAAGATGCTCGACCTGGACGAATTTCTGGATACGCCTGTGCGCCAGCTTTCGCTTGGCCAGCGGATGCGCGGGGACCTCGCGGCTGCCCTGCTCCACGATCCCGAACTACTCTATCTCGATGAGCCAACCATCGGGCTGGATGTGGTGGCAAAGGCGCGCATTCGCGAATTTCTGCTGACGATCAACGCTGAAAAAGGCGTGACCGTGTTGCTGACGACGCATGATATGGATGATGTGGAAATGCTTTGCCCGCGTATGCTCATCATCGATCACGGGCGCAAGCTCTACGATGGAACGGTTGAGGCGATCCGCGAGCGTTTTGGCGGTGAGCGCACGCTTATTGCCGTGCTCGACCCCGCTGAACTGGCTGCTTTACCAACAGATAGCGTAGGGCAACCCGTCCTTCACGACCTGCCGGAAGGTGTGCGTCTGGTACGTGCGGAGGCTCCGCGCATCTGGCTCAACTTCAGCCGGGAGGCCATGCCCGCGCATGAACTGGTCTCCTGGCTCGGCGCACGTCACCGCCTGCACGATGTCACCTTTCAGGAGCCACAAATCGAGGATGTCATCCGACGCATCTACGAAGAGAATCTGCTATTGCAAGAAACGGAAGCTATGCATTATGGATTGTTGGGGTTGACGTTCGGGTTGTTGTCCCGCAGATTGCTCTGCACGTTAATATCCGAAACATTTTCTTTCCCGGCCTGAAGCTGCTCCTCGCGCAGGGGGATATCCCGCGTCTCCGTCTGATTGACGTTCGCGGTGGTCCCGTAGTTAGCAGCAGTCGTGGCCGCGTAGGGACCGGCATTTTGCCCGCGCACATCACCCATGTTGGCGTCGTAGCCACCATCGCGCATCAGGATATCATAGGCATGCTGCTGGTGGTCGTTGGTGTTGACCGTCACAATGGTGTGGCCCTGGTCGAATTCGTTATTATAGAAGTTGGCTTCTCGGTCTGGGATGCCCATGCGCTGCAAGTCATCAGCGATGCCGCCGCCGCCGCGCTTCACCGAATAACGAATCTGGTCGGCACGAAAACCGGCCTGCTCAAGATCAGCGATGGCCTGTTGCGCCTGCCCATTGTCCTTGAAAACACTCACTACCATTGGACTGTTCCACGTTTTCACGAAGTACCTCCTTAGTCACTACTTCCAACTGCGTTTATAGTTTTGTCGTTTGTTGTTACGACTACCAAAGATGTACACGGGACAAAGTAGAAAAAGGATACAAAAAAATACTCTATTTAAGAAAGCAGCCTATCGCTTATAAGGTTACATAATTTTATGCAAACTGAAATTGATGAACTTCTATGCGAAGAAACGAAGGATAAGGAAAGGAGGAGCTTTGATGTGCGCAAGGGCGCGAAGTGGGAGCTATCGTGCCAGAGTAGAGTACGAAGACCTTTGCCAGAGGTCTCAAAGCAGGCTGCTGGCCGTTTATCTGGAAGGAGCCTATCCTTCCAGATGGATAAGTGAGACGAATCAGGCCAGAACGGCTTCGCGATCCCCCACCAGGCGCTGTATCTCGCGCAGGCGGCGCTCTGCCAGCTCGACGTTTTCCAGGGCCTGTGCCAGGATGCGTTCTTCCAGGGAAGTGTACGTTTCCGCGATTTCCGGGTCGATGGAGCCACCAATCAGTTCTAACGCACGGTTGAGCTTCGCATCCTGCGTTTGTGTCTCAGTTGCCATAGGTTTTCCCTCACGGTTAAAAGGTTTCAGAATGGTTTCGTTTCGACAGACTATCTATCTACAAGGTGTCCTACCAGAGACGTTAGCAAGAACTTGCCTGGGATACCTGTAATTTCAGCGCCGGTGTTCCAGCGTCCTCATGATCGTATCTATCCTCATGAATAAGTACGTCAACCGACGCTCATAGGTTACAGTGGAACAAACATTGGCGAACCCTGCTGAACTCTTTTCCTCCTATAGCTATATTACATGAGCTACAAAAAATCTCAAAGAACGTGTCCATAATTCCTATTTCCTGCCGCCATGAAGTACTGAAGCTTCTTCTGCCCTTCATGTCTCTATTAAGACGGATGAAGATGGTGGCAAAGAATATCTCTGCCACCATTTCCACCTATTTTACTGTGATGGCCAGATCCATGTTCTGATGAATGGTGCAGTAGATATGAAAGGTTCCTGCTGTAGTAAACGGTCCAATTTCAACATTATCGCCGTTCACTTGCAGGCTGCTGACTGTTGGCGCGCCGGGTTCTTTCTTGGGAACTGCCGTGCCATTCACCCATGAGCCGTTGTCCAGAATGTGAAGATACTGGCCATCATCGACCAGCGACAGTTTCTGGCCCTTTGGCACCGTGACCGTGTTTTGCGCAAAGTTGTCCACAGTCATGTGTACCGTCGGTGCGCCCCCGGACGAACTGCCGCCATTGTTGCTTCCTCCATTGTTGCCGGAACCCGTCGCGGTAGGCGCTCCTGGCCGTGTGCAAGACGCTAGCACGACGCTGCCAATCGCGAACATGGTCAGCAGGAGCAGTAACATACCCAATCGCTGTTTGCTCATTGTACGTTTTCCTCTCTATCAATAATGCCAATTTCAGGCAAACGTTCCGCAGCAGTGCTCACGCCTATTCAGAACTACGTCGCTCAGCTTGTGAGAGAGCACAGGTGCGGTAAAAGGTACCGATGATACTACTACTTCTATTTTAGCGCCTACTATAGGCGATGATGCAAGCTGTAGGAAATCAGGTAATTGCCGGATTTTTCGTCGGGTACATACCTGACCTTATCGGTTGTTTCTCTTGAATTCCTTCTTTAAAGAAGGAATAATTCAAATAATCTCTACAAAATAGATTAGAAAATGATAAGCTTTTGTATTGATGCGCTTTATTTATTGATTTTCAAAAAGGCGCTATGCTACGATTCTTTATGAGAGTGTATAGGGTATCGGCAGATATACACTGATGATGGCTCGTGTGCAACGTAGATGAAAGATACAGTAGGGGAAAAACAGGCGAAACAAAAAAAGGAGAAAGATATGGCAGACATGATAGAGCCAAACGGCGAACACATGAATAAGCAACACAACGATATGGTGGAGCGTCATGCTTCTGTGACGGTCAATGCACCTCTTGCCCAGGTGTACCAACTGTTCACGCATTTTAACGACTTTCCCAAGTACATGCATTTTATCGATCAAGTGACCTACATCGACGACCAGCGCAGCCACTGGGTAGCCGACGTGGCTGGACATCACGAGTGGGATGCCATCAACCAGGGTTGGGTTGAGAATCGCCAGGTTGGTTGGCGCTCGTATAACGGTCTGGAGAACGAGGGGAAGGTGACGTTCCAGCCAGCAGGGCAGGGCGAAACTCTCGTGGATGTCTACATATCCTACAAGCCGCCCGCTGGCTTTATTGGTGATCTCGTTGAAAAGATGGGGGTAGGCAGCAAGTTCGAGCACGATTTACAGCACGATCTGGAGAATTTTGCCTTGATGGTCGAGGCCACACCCCAACAGCACATGGACCCG
>DASTKD010000381.1:0-30767 GCA_035716135.1 Ktedonobacteraceae bacterium | reverse complement strand
CCTCCGCTGGTATTATCCAGATCAGGTTCAAGGGTTAGCAGCGCGCCTGTTGCGCCTGCCTCTCAGCCGAATGGCTCCCCTGGCAGCGATAAATGCTCTTCTTCAGTTCGACAATGTGCAATAATCCTGTACATATTATAGGATACAGGCGCGTTTTTGTGAAGAGCATCATGTCACAAGTGTGAAATCGAATGCTTTTTTTCTCGATGGACGTATGCTATACTATTGCCGTGTTCAAAAGGAACATGCCTTCATTTAATTAATTATTACGCGCTAGAGGAGATGAAAAGTATGAGCCAGTATCCTCCTGATCCGAATTATAATCCCTATGGTCAGTCACCCTCCGACCCAAATTATAATCAGGGTACGGCTTATGGTGGCCCGCCTTCGGGAGCAGGACAGAACCCTTACAACCCCTATCCCAACAATCCATCCGCGCCCGATACCAATCCGAGTCCGTATGGGCCTTACGGGCAGAATCCGCCGACGCCTCCACCACCTTACAACCCGTATGACCCGACGGTCGGCAGCACGAATCCAAATTACAGTCCCTATGCTCCCATGCCGCCTGCTCCACCAACGCCATCGCGCCGGGGACCGTCCATGCGCGTTATCCTGATTGCCGTAATAGCTCTGATACTGGTAGTTGGGGGTATCGCTTTTGGCCTCGTCAGCTACAAAAATAACCAGCAGAGCAACGCCAACGCTACTGCCACTGCGCAGGCCAATATCACGGCGACCGCGCACGCCAACGCCAGCGCGACCGCGCAAGCCGCCATGACGGCAACCGCCATTGCCAGCAATTACCCCTTTAGCGCGAATTTGAAGTTAAGCGATCCCCTGACCAACAACAGCAAGGGCAGTGGCTGGCAAACGGATAACCTCTGCAAGTTTCAGGGCAATGCCTATCACGCCACAGATACGCAGGCCAATACCTTCACCTCTTGCTCTGCCGTCAACACCAATTTCAGCAACTTCACATTTGAAGTGGAGGCGGTGCTAAATACAGGTGACGGGATTGGTCTCACCTTCCGGGGCAACGCGGATAAGAGCCAGTTTTATCGTCTTGCCATCTATACCGATGGAAGCTACGCGGTGTATCTGTACGTGGATACCACCGGCACCAACTCGCGCAAGCTGACCAACGGCAACATCACGCCAACCCCCGACCTGACCAACACCAACACCATCTCGGTTGTGGCGCGTGGAAGTACCATGACGATCTACTTCAATAAGACCCAGGTGACGAGCTTCAGCGATCCTACCTATGCGAGCGGTCAGATCGGTGTGGCCTCCACCGACATCTCGAAATCAGCCGACGCCGTTTTTACCAACCTGAACGTGTGGGCATTATCATAACCCGGTACCATAATGTTGAGCAGGATGGAGGCAAGCCTCCATCCTGCTCAACATTATGGTATTTTCTTTTTCGTGATACGCTGGTATGCCCAGACATCCAGCATTCCACGTAATGCGCCGAGCAGGGCAAGCGCGCATCCACCGATCAAGAACGCCAGGCCCGATTGCTTGAAAGCCTCGAAGAACAGGGTGTGGTTTGAGGTCAACGCGCTCCAGATCAAAGCCAGAATATAGGCACCCGCGAACATCAGCATCCCCGCGATAGCGCTGTTACGCACAAGCATAGGAAATTTCATCTTCTGTGAGAGCCAGACCGCCAGTACCGCTCCGGGGGTTGGCGCGCCAATCAATGCCACGATGAATATGCCAAACACGCGCAAAAGCTGCGGCTGCGAGAGGATCAGAGGCGCGGGTATAGACAGGGTTAAGATCAAGATCAGAGTGAGCGGCAATAAGCCCGTCAGGGCCGCAATCATGGCGGTGCGCCAGAGTACCGGCGCGACTTCTATCACGTCGTAATGGGCGTCCACCGCGCCAAGCAAACGAAGGCCATATACATTGCTCGCCAGCAGCACGGCATAGGCCAGCAGAGGGATATGTAATCCATGAGAACTGGTATCCGCGCCGAAACTGATGAATAGCCCGGCGAGCAGGGCAGCAACCAGCGAGACGATTAGAAAACGCCTGACAGCGTTGTCGATAGAGCGGTGGCGCGTCACACCCGTAAAGCCAATGGCAGCCAGGATCAGCAAATTGGCTACGATACCGCAAAGAATACTTGATACTGCCGGTGTGATAGTACCAGGTGTGGCAGAGGCAAAGAGGAGAGCCAGGGTCGGCAATTGCAGGAAGATTGTGATGCCAGTAGCGCCATAAAAGTAGAGCCGACGCCCCCGTTTTGGCGTTGGCTCGGTTGAGCCTTTGCCATCCTCCATCGCGGCCTGTACGGTAAACGGTATTCCTCCCGCATTTTGTGGCGCATTGGCGATCTGCGCGGGTCCAGGCATGGCTCCTGCTGGCGGCGAGACAGGCGCGGCGGGGCTATTTGGAGGATAAAAGGGATACGCGGCTGGCTGGCGCGCTTGCATCCCCGCGCCCTGGGGAACGGGCGGCTGCCACGAACGTTCAGCTACCGTCGAATCTTCATTGTTGGCATCGCCGCTCAGGCGCATTCTGCCAGGAGCAGCCAGGGCAGGCGAAATGGCGGCCTGCAAATCGGCTGCCATTTCTGTCGCATTCTGGTAGCGATCTTGAGGGTTTTTAGCCAGAGCTTTTTTCACCACAAATTCGATGGCAGGCGAAAGGTCAGGACGCCTGTTTTTTATAGAAGGCACCGGATCGCTGATATGTTTGGAGAGGATGGCGAAAGGATTGGAGCCGCTAAAAGGCACATAGCCTGTCAATAGCTCAAAGAGAATACAGCCGAGCGCGTAGATATCGGAACGCGCATCTAACTCGCTTCCACTGGCCTGCTCCGGCGAAGCGTATTCAGCCGTACCGAGGAAGTTGCCAACAGTGGTCAGCGCGGGCATGGCGCTCAACCGCACGATGCCAAAATCGCTCAGGAGGATACGGCCATCGGAATGAAAAAGCAGGTTGGCGGGCTTGACATCACGGTGAATTACTCCCAGGCTATGAGCATAATTGAGCGCGTCCGCAATCTGGCTGATATAACTGGCAATGGTGTTGAGGTCGAACTGTTGGCGCGCGCGCTGCATTTCGTCTATACGCTCGCGTAGAGTGCCGCCGCGCACAAAAGGCATGACCAGGTAGGCCAGGCGTTCTCCCATCACCACCGCCTCATCATACTCAAAGACAGGCAGGATATTCTTATGTTCCAGCCGGGCTACCGTATCGGCCTCGCGCTGGAAACGCTCGAAATAGACGCGCCGGTCATCCGCGTCCGCCTCCTCTGGCGGCATAACCACCTTCACAGCCACCGTGCGCACCGGACGGGACTGCTGCGCCAAAAAAACAGCCCCCATCCCACCGCGTCCTATGATACGCTCAAGCGTACAGGTGCCAAACGTAACCCCAATCAATTCGTTCACATCCATCGATAATTCCTTTTTAAGTTACCAGGGTGGGGACAAGCTCCAGAGGCGTTCATGGAAGCACGGCTGTCATCCATCGCTTCACCTGTCATCCTGAGCGCAGCGAAGGATCTCTCGTAGGCCAGCGGAGATCCTTCGCTGCGCTCAGGATGACAGTTGGCGGGCTGGTCTGCCCCGGCTCTGGTTGCCATTCCACTACATTTGCATTTTCCAACAAATTTATGATGATTACGATATGATACCTCATCCCCACAGGTCTTCTTGCGTTGCGGGCGTTGGATTGGGTCGTTTCTTATAGATTGTTCTCCGTTCGCGCACTGCTTTCGCTGGCGTGGATTGCTGGTATGCTTCCTGCTCCTCGCTGGTCGATTCGGGCGCGTTTGCCAGCGCGACCGTGGCTTCAAAGATTGAGCTGCGGCGAATCTGGATAGACGGCCAGAGACTTAGCAGGGCTTCGAGGTGGGCATCGTCTGCCTGCGCCAGCGCGGACCAGCGTGTACGACATTCTTGCAGCGCCTCAGCCAGTGGCACAGCCTGTCGGCCATTTTCACCCAACCATTCTACGAACGAAACGCCCAGATGTTCCAGCCAATTTCTATCATATAACCCTACTCCGGGAGTAAATGCTATGACATCGCTCACAATTTCCTCCGCTGCGCGGATTAATTCAGAGCGCCGGTAACAATGCAAGGCTGCAAAGCATACACGCTCAGGCATCCATTTTTCTTGCAGGACACGCTGGCGCACCAATGCGCGATCGATGGCAGCCAGGCGTTGCGCAAAATCATCGATGTAGCCACGCAACACTTTCAGCAGTTCGGTGGCTGATAGCTGTCCATCGTATTCGACTATAGGAAAATCATCGGCGAGACTGGCAAAGGCTCCTTTCGCCTCGATGGGAATAGCCAGCAGAATATCCTTACGCGGCTTGAGTTGCTGCAATTTCTGTATTTTGCGCTCGCGGTACGCGGGTGTCCAGTAGCCCAGGATTTCAAAGTAGAGGCGGTGTTGATCGCGTGTGAGCGCGAAATCTGGTATGAAGATACCCTGAGTTGTCGTCACACCACTACTATATGTTAAGAGAAGCGGTTCAGGCTCGCGTTCGAGTTGCCAGCCATCCACGCCCTGACTTCTGGCAAGCGCGCTGAAGGCTTCGGCAAACGACTGCTCGATGCCGCTATCAAAGACGGTATTACTTTCTCCAGTGGATGTACTGGATTGCGTCTCATCATCAGATGGGAGCAATTTGAGCAGGTCGCTGTCCATTTCAAATTGATAGGCGCGTTGCAAAAAATGCACGGTAGCTCCGGCTTTGACGATGGCCGACATGGGCAATCCGCGATTGCCGCGCACGCCATAACCGAGCAACATGCGACACAAACGCGCCAGCCGTTGCCCGTATTGTCCAGGCGCGCCCGTCATCTCCTGCGGTCCATACAGGGTCAGGTGCAAGAGCGATGAGCCTGCTTCATAAGCGAGGTCGTAGTAGACACCCAGTTTTCGCGCCAGAAAACATAGCCGTTTAATCGCGGCTCCCACGCCTGTGAGTGGTTCATGAGCAACTTGATACGCAGCTTGCGCCTTGAGAAAAGCGTTGCAGTCGATCACGAAGTGCGCGTCGGAGGCATTGAAAAGAGCAGCTTCAAATGTCCACTGATTATACAGCGCGGCCACCTCATCGGGTGTTGGCACTCGATCACCGTCTGCCCGTATTAGTAACGCTTCCTCGTCGCTATCGATTGCGAGCAGGTATTCCAACTCTTGCGGGCTGAGTTGGTAAGTATGGGCGAAATGCTCTAAAGCGGAGGCGCGGTCTCTGGCAGCCAGAAAACCGCCATAGCGTTCATTCACAAAGTTGTAAAGCGCGAGCCGCAGGTGAATGGGCGAAGTGATGCCAGCCTCTTCCAGTGCGCTGTTGCCAGCGCGCTGCGGCCAATCGGGCGTGCGCCAGTTGTACCAGTGGCTGAGCGTGGCGATCAAACAGTGCGCCATACGGTAATCGCCGACACAGGCGCGAGCGTCATCAATGGAAAACTGGCGCTGTGGTTGGTCAAGTAATTGTTCGTGATACTCGATCAGGCGAGCGATTTCCGCGCGCATCTCGCCAGGGCGCAAAAAATGAGGGATGACAGACAGCGCCCCGCCGCGCTTCTGAACACGTTTTGGCACATCTTGCAGGCTAAAGCGCACAGATTCCTCCTCTGGCTCGTTATCACCACGCGCATTATAACGTTTATTTGCGTCGTTTCGCTATATCTTCTTCCGTCGTACCACTTGTGACTAACTCGTATAACCATGCCTGGCCTGCTTTGGGGCGCAGCACGCGGCCCAGGCGTTGAATGTATTCGCGTCTGGTGCTGTTTCCGCTGACGATGATGGCGACGCGGCAATCAGGCACATCGACGCCTTCGTTCAGCACGCGCCCGGAGACCAGCTTGCTATACATTCCGGCGCGGAAGCGTTCAAGGATGGCGCGGCGTTCCTCGGCGGGAGTCTTATAGGTAATGCTCGGCAGGCAGAAGCGGCGGCTGATCTCATCGACGACCGGGTTGTATTCTGAAAAGAGGATGACCTGGTCTTGCTCGTGCAGTTGTAACAGGCGCTCGATCTCGGCATACTTGGCGGGGGCGTTCATGGCGATATTGCGAGCTTCACGCCACGCGAGCATAGCCTTACGCGCTTCGGGATCGCGCGCGCTCATGAAAATAACCTTCTGCTGAAACTCTTCGGGCGAGTGAATAATGATATGGCGGCGCTGCAAAAAAGCGCGATAGATGCGCCTTTGCTCGTTGTACCGCGCCTCCTCCTCGTCTGCAAGGGCAATATCTACAGGCACCTCTTGATATTGCGCCAGGTAGCGTCCCTCAGTCAGTTCGGCAGGCGCGCGGCGGTAGACTTCAGGGCCGATCAGTCGCTGTAAATCAAGATGCGCCATATCGCTACGTTCAGGCGTCGCGCTCAGTCCCAGGCGCAGGGGCGTAAAGGCGCTTTCGGCGATCAGGCGATAGGTGGGCGCGGGCAGATGGTGGCATTCATCAAAGATGAGCAGCCCGAACCGTTTGAGTTCGCGCGGATTCAGCGCAGCAGAGTCGTAAGTGATGATGGTAATCGGCTTCAACTCCTTTTCACCCCCGCCGAAGATGCCAATATCGTCCGCGCTCATACCAAGAGCGGCAGTTAATGCCACTCGCCACTGCTGCAAAAGATCAAGCGTCGGCACTACCGCCAGCGTCCACACCTTTGTTTCATGAATAGCCATAGCCGCGACGAGCGTTTTGCCCGCGCCGGTAGGCAACACAACCACACCCGCGCTACCCTCTGCCAGCCAGCCCGACAACGCCTCGTGCTGATAGGGACGCGGCTCGACCTGCAAACTGGTCGCAAATGGCAACGCTGGCCGTTCCTCAAAAGCCACATTGAACGGCGTTCCCTGCGCCTGCAAAGCCCCTTTGATAGCCTGAAAATGGATAGGCAATGTACGCAAAAAAGCCTGACGTTTATCGCGCCCAATAGCAGCGCGGATATCCGCCGGGAGGGACGCGCCGAAAAGAGTTTGCAATAGTTGCGGCGTCGACAAGGGCAGCATTGCATCGCTGGGAATGATGGCAAGATCACGGCCTCGATGATCGATGGTGGTCATCATAAAGCAATTTCACTATTCATTTGAGGGAACAAACAACGAAAGCTGGTCGGGACGAGGCGCGGCTTCCTGCTTCTCTTGTTGCAATTCCGCGCTTTCTTTCAGGATGGGAGATAACATGGTTGCCATGTCTTTCGCAGGCCAGGGTAGAGCTTGTCCACCAAGTTCAATCAGTTTGCTATTGTCGGGTAAAGCGGTATCGGACTGGCGCACATAGAGCAGGCGATGCTGCTTTAACGCCCCATTTGCGCCTTCCCATGTGCCGCCCTTTGTATCAGATTCGGCCACAATGACGACCTGAGCCAGTCCTGTTACAACTTTGTTGCGCTCCATAGCGCGACTCACCACCCATTGCGCATCGGGATGGAACTGGCTCATCAATAACACATTGCCCGCTTCTATCTCTGGCCGTAACGCTCGCACCTGCACGCCGCTCAGTTTGCGTATACCATGCGGTAACACTACTGTTGTGTGTCCCTCAATACTGGTTGCACCCTCGTAGGCGGCACGATCCACACCACGCGCATTGCCACTGATGACATTCGCGCCTTGTTCCGCCAGGCAGGCGGAGACAGCGCGTGTAAATTCAAGGCTTTCCTCCCCCGCATTGCGTGAACCAATTACCGCAATGGTTTTGCGCTCCAGAATGCCCAGATCGCCCGCATAAAACAGTACAGGCGGTGTCTGTTCGCGTTTGAGGGAGGTTTTCAGCAGTTTGGGGTAGTTGGCATCCAACACCGTTAACATATGAATTTGATTATGCGCCAACTGCTCCACCAGAAATGCCTGACCGACCAGCTTCTCCTTCGCCTGTTCAAGCTTTTTCGTCACATCCGCACTAAGGCTACACACATCAATCCATGCCTGAGCATCCGCCGCGAAGAACTCCTGCATTGAATGCTTATGTTGATGGCACCACGCCACAACAATGTTATTGACAACGCGAGTTGATAGCCCACTCTCAAACGCCAGCAATAGCCAACATGCCTGTTCCCGTAAGTCCTCTTCCATGTCTATTTCCTTTACTGATCGTCAGAATGGGCGGTGCGTGTAATGGTGAACGGGTACACGGCCTTCGCGCCCGCCTGCATCAAAGTTCGACCCACCTCACGCAGCATATAGCCCGAATCATAAATATCATCTATCAACAGGAAAGTACCCCCTGCAACCTGTTCCGGCGAACTCACGCTAAACGCTGCTTTGACATTCTCAATCTTCTGCACCCTGTTAGATAAACTTTTTTGCTCCTGTGTTTGACGTACTTTCTCAACCACTGTCATATACTTTACTTCAAGTTTTGTTGCAACCTGGCGAGCAAACGTTTCTACCAGAATGCCGCTTTTAGTCGGGGGTACGCTTACTATACCATTGATTTGCTCTAGTGGATAGCGGGTATGTATAGCCTCAACAGCGCGTATTACCAGTTCTCCAGCGAATAGACCTCCATCTTCATATTTACTAGTTCTCACTAATTTTCCAATGCGAGTATTGCCATGATAAGACAGTGACCAACCCGCTTCATGCTCTGTACCTCTATCTCCGCTTCGCTTTTCGATAGCTGGCAAATATTCTTGAGAATGCTCTGCTGCTTTATATGTTCTTTCTGCATATTTAATTTGTGGAAAGTTGGATGGACGGCAATTACCACAACACTTACAGGAGTAATGGAAGTCATCGCCGAGGTAATTGGTCAAATGCTCCATAAGACAGGTTCGGCAATCAGCGTACATTTGCATATCATGCAACTCTTTATATTTACTTTCACGTACCTGATTATATATTGAGATATCAGCTTCGCCTTGTCGCGTTAAAGCGGTATACAAAGCACGTTCTGGGTCGCGCCTCACTAATCCTTGATCTTCCAGGTTACTCAGAATACGCTGCACAAATTTTTGTGAAAAGCCAGTGATATGCGAAATGTCATACTCGTATAGCCCACGAGTATGATCGCGCAATAGTGACAAAATCGTCTGATAATTCTTTCCTTCAGGCTGAGCTGTCCGTATAAAGCCTTCCTGAATAGATCGATCATTAGAATCATAAAGTAGTACACACCAGGAGGTTTTGCCATCGCGCCCTGCCCTGCCAATTTCTTGATAATAATGTATGGGCGATGCGGGCATGTTGTAGTGAATAACATAACGCACATCTGCTTTATCAATCCCCATACCAAGCGCATTAGTGGAACAGACTACCTGATATTGGTTTACCATAAAATTCTGTTCAATTTCGCGCCTTACATTTTCGTCCCGGTCAGCATGGTAATATTCTGCTTTCAAGCACAATTTTTGCAGAAAAGTCGCTACCATAACGGCATCACTCTGTGTAGCAGTATAGATAATACCCGTAATAGTTTGATGCTGGAGAACTTCCCCCAGATAACATAGCTTCTCCCAATCTCCATTCACTCTCACCACGTTCAAATGCAAATTCGGTCGCCACATCGTCCCGCGTATAACCTGCGTACCCGCGCCGATTTGACCGAGTACATCTTGCTCGACGCGCGCGTTGGCTGTCGCCGTTAAGCCCAGCACGGGGATAGTAGATGGGAGCGCGGAGAGCAGGCGCACAATGCGCTGGTAGTGCGGGCGAAAGTCGTGTCCCCAGGTTGAGATACAGTGCGCTTCGTCGATGACGATCATACTGATGCGCATCCGGGTCACGCTGCTCTGCCAATCGGCGTTATCGAGACGTTCGGGAGCGATAAACAGGATGTTGAGCTTGCCTTCGATGGCTCGCGCCAGTGTCGCGCGATTTTCTTCCAGTGAAAACTCCGAACTGACCATACCGGCAGCGATGCCGTAGGAGTCGTTACAGCGCTGGCACTGGTCACGCATCAAGGCTTTCAGGGGAGAGAAGACCAGCGTGAGATGAGGATAATAGAGGCTCGCCATCTGGTAACAGAGCGATTTGCCCCAGCCCGTGCGCTGGATGACGAGCAATCGCTTGCCCATCACGAGCTGTTCAATGATGTCGCGTTGCCCCGGATGAAAGCCCGTATTGATATGAAAGCGCTCCCTGAGTAGTTGCTCTGGTGGGTTGCTCTGCCACGTTGCCGCCGGTGCCATTATAGACACCTCCCATATCATAATTTTGGATTGTAGAGATGTACATCTATATCGTTGTGTGCATTGTAGAGGTCTGAGGATGGGTTGTCAATCAGTGATCAATAATCTAAAGGGTAGATCTGAACGATCTCGCCATATGGCATGTCAGGTGTTTGCACATAGGCGGAACCTACTGGAAGTTGGCTAATACGATCACCCAAATCGTGACCCTGTCTTCCGCGGATGAAACCCGATACTCTCTTTGAATCGGGATAATTCATACGAAAAATGACCTTTGTGCCTGCATTGCCAAGAATATCCTGGTGGAAATCATTCATGCCCTGGCTCGCAACTACAACTGCAATACCAAATTTGCGGCCCTCTTTCATGATCCTGGGAAGCGTCACATCGCGCGCAAGGCGATGAGCCTCATCCAGAACGACGACAAGGCGCAAGCGCTCGGCATACCCCCAACGGAACATATCTCGATACAGTTTTCGTAAAACAAAAGCCCCGGCAGCAAGTTGTAATTCCTCGGAATAGAGGTTATGCAGATCAATCACCATGCCTGCACGAATGGAAGAGAGCAAATCGGATGCCTGCTCAACCGGGTGAAAGAGGTCCATCTCCAACAGAGGGCGGCAACGCGCAGAAACATTATTCACATGGCGCGCCTGTTCCTCCTGTCTGATACGCTTGAGAACTTCCTCGGAGGCCGGGTATTCTAACCCAATAGCATCCTCATCAGCAAATCCGCGTGCCTTATACGCATCTTGTATGGCTGTGTAAATGATATCCCGTTGCATCTGTCCCATTTTGGTGACATAGGCAAAAATCTCTGCCAGAGCATAACTTGCTGCTTTCCATCCTCCCGCACCCGGCTCCCGTGTGCATTCAAACGGCGAGAACGGAAGCCCCTGGGCAGCATCGATGATTAACGGGCGAATCATTCCTACAAAAGGGCTTTTCGAGTCGGCAAACTGTCCATGAAAATCAAGAACTAGCGATGGCACATGCTGCTCACCCAGTTCTTTTAGAATGCGCGTGATCGTCCATGACTTTCCCTGACCAGGTATGCCCAGGATGAAGAGGTGTGGGCTTCCAGCTATAGCCGGAGACCATTCTACCGGCTCACCTGATGTCTCACCTAAAGGAATTACTATCTCGCCTACCGAAGAAAATGATTGTTCGACAATAGCAATATCATTATCAGAATGCGTAACGAACTCTTCATCCTGATGAGATTTAGATTCATCGCGCTCCGTAGTACTCAGTTCCCCAACCGGAGATGATTCGCTATCATCCTCTTCTATACTGGTATTAGATAATTGATCTTCCTCAACCTCTATGGAAACCTGTTCCATTGACTGAACGGAATACATTTGCATTGGAGAAAACTCCGTTGCTTCATCAAGATCCTGGGCGGTCAATACATGTATTTTTGCTCTCTCAGTTTGTGTTTCGATAAACAATGGCTTGCGCCGCTCGCCTTCCAGACTAACAATATAACCCTCGTAGTTCGGGCGAAATTCCATGCCTGATTTCTCCAATTTGGCGAGTTGCTCGATAAATGTCTGCTCTGCGGCGGGGTCAAATAGCTTGTAGCGACGAGACCGCTCAAAATAGAATCTGATAACATTTGCGAGATAGGCGCGCTGGAGAGCATCGTCGATGCGCTCCTTATCGAAGAAACGAAGCTTCATAGCCTGAGCCGAACCCTCCATCTGAAGCGCCATATCTTCAGCTAACCCCTGCAAGAGTTGTATCTGATCTCTACGCCACTTGACCTCAATAAAGGTTGCGTCGAAAATATTGCGCCGGAACGAGATGAGTACCATATCACAGCGTCGTTCACCTCTCAACGGCCTGCCCGTGCCTTCTTGAGAGAATAAACGTGGATAGCTATCTACTGGTACCAACACAGCTTGACGCAAATACCCTTTTCTCTCAAGCCATGCAGTGACAGTGCCAAGCCCAACGGCAGCCGCTGCACTTGTAGGCGATTCGAGTGCCTGCAAGGCCAAACGCCCGGAGACGGTTTTTAAGTAATGAAGAAGACGACTAACGCTCTGTTCAATATTAGCAAAGCCGAGGTCTTTCATCGCTTGACCGAGAAGCGTCTCAATCTCTTCATGCCAGGCAGTTGTTACCATCATGCGATGCCCAAGACCTTCGATAGTTTCAGGCGCATAGTCCAGCACATACTTCCGCGCAACGCTATCAAGACTGTGATGATGGGGCGAATCGTAATAATCAAGCGTAAAAAAGCGATCCAGTGTAACCACCCAGTTTGTATTCGCGTGCAAACGCTCTAAAAGATCACGCCGTTCCCTATCAAGCCTCACTTCAAGGATAGGGCGTACATCAGGTTGTTGGGTGGCGAAATAGCCGCAGGCATCCAAATAGGCATCATGCAGATCGGTCAAGATTTCGTTATATCGGTTGCCTGCTGGATGTTCTATCTTCTTGACGCTTTCAGGAATAATACGATGAACCCAGTGCAATCCATCTTCATCGGCGGTAAAGTATGAAACAAAGCGTGTGATAAGACCATAAAGCGCATTCCCACTGGTAACGTTTGATGAGTCTTGCGAAATAGGACGATAAGCCACCTTTGGTTGGGTAAAATCAGTTACTATGGCAATATGGGCTTCTGGTGGTTGAGCCTGTTCTAATTGACTTAGAGGATACACACTTGTTGAAAATGCAGGAAGCAAATAATCGCTGGCTCCCAAATTTTGCTGCTCGATTTGCTGCCGGACTTCCGTTAGAGCGTTCAAGGCCCTCTTATGCTCATCCTGTACAAATGCGTGAACCTGAAAAGTAGAAAGCGGAAATTCTTCCTGCATCTCTTCGACTGTGTTTTGTTCACCGAGGAACTGTTGCACAGCTTCACCAAAAAAGGTCCCACTATCAGGGTTTATCAACGTTGATACCAGTGTTTTGACGTACTGATGCATCGAGTGAAAACGTTTAAGATGATCCTTGAGTTGATGCGGGCGAATATCACCCATGGTAGCCTGTTCGTAGCCCAGGCCAAGAATTACCGCAATATCATTAAAGCGGCGGTGTGGATCGCCAACGCCCGCTGGTAATGTAATTCCATGAAAGAAATTGAGATTCTGAAAGAAAACGAACGATTCGTCTGATACCGGATGGTATAAAAAGGCGGGTATGTTGATTGGCTCCAACAGGCGCAGAGCTTGCATATCGATTGCAGACTTGCGCTTCCTGGCAGAATATTTGAGTAATTGCCCTTCCCAATTCCGCAGCAACTGCGTGTAATTCGCATACCACGCAACCCGAAAAGGATGAGTTGGGAGGATAACAAGAGCCTCTTCTAGCGAGTTTCCTCCTCCAGATACACGCACAAGCAATGTATCCAGCGAAAGCGCCTGCAATATCTCTGCGCGTTCGCAGCCATTAGAGACTAGAGAATCGAGCAGTTCCCGATAACTCTGCGCGTATCGCAACGCCACTCCGGCTAGCTCTGGTGTCCAATCAGCCGTCTCTATCAAATCGCGTGGGGATGATTTTTTTAATCGACTAAAAAATGTTTCGCGTGCTTTCAAGAAGGCAGACCACATTTCCGGCTGGTCGATTTGTAAAGGAAAAGATACGCAATCATCTACAGTTACAGGCAGCACTTCATCTCTTGAAAGGACATAACTGGCCTTCTGGCGTGGCTCATCACGAATCTGCTTCTCCAATTCGATCAGCATCTTGCTTAACCCGATAGTGAGCATTCCACGACCAGGAAAGAACAGGCTAAAGTAGTGAATTTCCTTTTCACTCCATTCCGTTCTGACATCCTCGAGTGTATTTTCATGTATACTCATCGCAATCTCGAGCTGCCCATAGGCGATTGTAGGAACAGTGATGCGTTTTTCACGTCCTTGCCTTGAAAGTGCGGGTTCGGTCTCCTGGGACATGAAAAATTCGAGACTTACATTAGAATCCAGCATCCCATCGTCGTTATTATTGATCTCATTACCTGCTACATCCAAAGGCGTCACTCTGATTTTAACTGGACAAGTTGGAATCTCTTCTTTCTCGATATCAAGTTTTACGGTTACGCTGCGCCGATGTCCCGGAACACGCGGTATACTCGGCTCAACAAAATCACTCTCTTCGTCTAATTCATTTTCATTCATTTCATCAGATGGCAGGATTCTGATGTTCCAACTGCTCAGGTTATCCGGTTGAGGAGGATCGCACTTCCACTTAACTACCATAGTTCTTTTGGAGCCACAGGAGGCTTTTAGATAGCCATCCTTTCCGTCAGGTTGCTCAAGTTTGCAAAATTTTTCAACAACCCCATTAGAATTTACAAATGGCTGTACTGTCACAGAGCGAATATTACTACGGTCCCGGTCTGGAAATACCCACCGGTCAAAAGTTAATTGCTCAGAAGCAAGTTCGCGCGACCATGCAAGTACATTGTTCATCGATCTTCCTCTGAAGAAGAGTCCCAATGCTTTTGCTGTTGCCTTGTCCACCTTCAAGCTCTGAATGCGTTCGCGCGCCATTGCACTAATGCGCGATGGATGAGCCAATTCAGTTGTACTTACCTGATTGCTCTTCAAGTTCTCTACAAAATCAGGGCTAGCATCCGCAATTAATCCCACACGCCACAATTCGAGTCCTAGCTTTGCGAGTTCTCCATGTTGCGCCAATTCTTGAGCTGCGAGTGCGAAATCAAGGCGCTGGTCATAACTTGCTTGAAGCCTTCCTCGCGTCACAGTTTGCAGAACCTTCTGAGCATCATCAGGTAAAATTCTCCTGATGTATCTCAGCGCGGATTCCTGAAGTTTTCGCCCATCAATTAGGGCGAAGGAATTAGCAAGGGAACTGTAAGCCGCATCGACCAAGTCGGAAGGCACAAATAGACAGAGGCGCCCATATTTACGGTTGCGTATCTCAATCGCTTCATCCGTAGTAAGAGAAATAACCTCTCTTTGATTGGAAGAGTTCCTAGTTATCAGTACACGGAAAGCAATATCCTCGCTTACAGATGTTTCGTACAGATAGTGACATAGAGCAGCCGCCTCATCCCGCTCAAGGAAATCTACTCGAGCGCAATGTCCTTCTTTTGTATCTTTCAGTTGCTTTTCTATTTCCTTTGCTAATAGCTCGATGCGCTTTGTATTCATATTCATAAGCTTTCCTATGCCTCCATCTTAACGCCAGTATCCATATAAGGAGGATGCAAACGTTGCACAGTAAAATCATCCGAAAGATCACGGAAAATACCCATCTGCCTGAGCCTGTTCAACATGGTACGCAGGTTATCACGCGCCGCCGCTCTGTATTCCGAGCCGTTAAATATGTCCGGCGGGCGATCTATGAGTATGCCATAGTGTTCTTCCAGAAACGCTAAAAACTCCTGCAAGCGAATCGGTCTAACTCCCTGCTGCGAAATGCGCGCCGCCGCTACCTGCACGAGAGTCGCCAGCAAATCATTGGACGGCGCATAACGCCACGATTGCCGTGAAGCATTACCGCGCAGCACACCATGCGGCTTCTTCATACCGCCAACACCGTAATACCAACTAATAAAATGCCCAATAGCATTGTCTCGCTGCCCCTCCACAAGTAAATTTACCACTCGTCCTAAACTTGTTTCTGCCGTATTAGCAATCTCATCAAGCCAGGCCAGATTCTCTTCATTTTCTTGAGCATCTACATCCTCATCTTGCAGCTCATTCTGTTCGCGAATATGCTCTTCGTCCATACCTGCCTGCGCCTCAATAAATGCTCCCAGCGATGCATCATCTGGCAATTGTAATAAGCGTTGCAGGTAAAGCGGCCCGGAAGTAACCCCATCCAGAATGTCTTGAATCTTTGCCCGGCGTTGTGGGTTGCGACTTAGTAGCTCAACATAACGATTTAGTAATCTAAGTCGTAAAATAGAGGGAAGATACTGCTGGTAGGCTTCAATGTCTCTCCTCACACACGCTTTCGCCATTTCATGGCTTTGGCTTCGTGCGTCATTGGTAAAATCCAGGTAGAGCTGTGGTGATGAAGTAAGGAGGATATCTTGCATCGCATTAGGCAGGGTTTCAGAATTTTGAACCAATTCATTGACTGCATAGACCAGTTTCAGAGCGTAGTTGAATAATTCGAAGTTTATGAGAGCGAGCAAATTATATGTGAAAGCTTGAACAGGCATGTGGTTGTAATATTCAAAAAGAAATCTTAAGAGATCAGTTGCTAATTCATTAGCCAGTGTAGGACAGACAGGCTCTATGTTTTTTTCACGGTTTGAATTCGCTCTCACAACTGTGTTCTGAAAGCCATCCAGAAACGCTATAGAAAGACGAGTTAGTGTATCCAATTCCGTCTTACCATCATATTGACCTCCTAACCCTGGCATATTACCAATGATCACCCCACGTCCAAAAATCACCATAATCGCCTCCTGGAGTCTATCATCAGCTCGTTGCATTTTATCTCGCAAAGCTTCATAGATAAAGGTATCTGCTCCTCGAAGGCGACTGCTTTTCACCGGGAAACCCGATTTATGTGATAGTAGAGAATAAGGCACAATTGAGGTAATTTGTTCTCCTTTACCAGTCAGTCCTACCTTTCCGGTTGTAATTAGAGTAGTACGAACCAACCTCTCAAGTATTCGTCTTCTTTCAGGATCATCAAAACCCTCAAGTGCATTATTCACCGATAGAGCCTCGACATATCCTTTAATATTTTCGGAATCATTAGCTATCCTATGCCTTCTACGTCCGCGGGCTAAAATGGTATAGAAAAGAGATGGAAGAAAATGATCAATATCGAACGTATTCATTTCAATAACAAATACCTCTGGAAATTTAACACCGCTCAAGTCCTTCGGTAACTTTACTTTCATTTAAAACCCTCTTTCTATAAATTTGTACGTACAATCTTCCCGTCGCGTTGGGTAATGTGATGGATGCGATACTGATTTTCAATCAACACGAGATCACGAGTCTCTTGTAAGAGTAGAGCGCCCTTAAATGCTCTGAGGTCTTCTAAGAGCGGCTGGTATTCCTGGGCGGATGGCTGCAAACCATCCGCCAGGCGCATAAGCAACTCGAAAAGGTCGAGCGAAATCTCAAGGCGAGGCATCCCCGATTTGTGTTCAAGTATTACACTGGCAGGTATCTGCTCAACAAGGGGGTTATCATGCATCGGCTCTGCGTTCAATTCAAAGTCTCCTAAAGGGAACTGCTTGAGTACTACCAGTTGCTGTTTTTCCGAGGTGCTAACCTGCACACTCATTTTGTCGGACGGAACATCTTCTACTATGCCATCAGAGCGCAGGATTCCAAGCGCAAGTTGTTTACGAATCCAATCAACATACTCGTCATTCAGGGGATTATTACGGGTATCCAGAAGTAACACGAAATCTTTCGCATACTGATACGGCAATAACTGTAATCTGCGAATATAGGGAACAGTCTGTGCCGTTTGTTTTTTATCTTTCGTCGCCTTACTCACTTCAAAATAGAGCCTTCGCTTTGTGGCCGCTATCCATTCATGTTCATCCTTGAAACGTCGCATTGGAAGATCACGATGATCTGCATAGAGCAACTGCCGGATAGGAGTAGATTGCGGTGATTGGTGAAAATGAAGAAAACGATCAAGATGCGGATGAGCGAATCTGGCAGGGTCAAGGACAGTTAAATCTTGTAGCAGCTCGTCGTTTTGTTCGAGCGGGGCAAATGCCGAACGCCAGAAGCTCAAATCGATCAAAGATGCGCCTCCATCTGAACCATGTCTTGCGTCATGCACCTGCTGGCAACTAGTATTGCCGGTAATAAGATAAGCAATAGCTGAGCGCAGATCGCGCATGGTTATTTGGCGTTGGCGGCGAAGATGGGTCAGCAATAACAGATACTCTAGCCATTTGCTGATCGCGCGTTTGCGCAACGCAGCAGCATTGCCTCGAATGGGACAAATAGTTTTCGCTGCGCAATCCTCACAAATCTGCCAATGCTGCTCGTCAACCAGACGTTGCAATACTTTCGTGAAAATTGAAGACTCCTCTGCATCAGGTAAATTCACAAAAGCACGCCGCTTCAGGTCAACAATCCAGACAGGTACCTGTTCTTTTTCGCCTTTGTCCACAAAATGCTCAATTTGAGCCTTCAACCAGTGAAAACGCTCTTCATTGTGGTCAAAGTAATCCATAAGACGACCATCATTAATAGCAATCAGCACAGTCAATGCCGCTTCGGGTATTTGCGCCCCTTCCAATCCCTGCAATTTCTGGGCAAGCTGTTCGTCCGCGCTCTGGCCGTCATGAGCCTCCGACGCATCATAGCAGCTTCGGAACACATGCCCATCAAGGTGGCATTCCCAACCGCTGGCATCCTGCCTGGTAAAATGCGCCTGCTGCTCTTCTAGCCGCTGCCGAACCTGCTCTAAAAATGCCGTTTTGCCATCTCCAGGATTGCCGGATAGAAATACAACTTTAGGAAGATGCTCGAAAATAGCAGGGAGAACCTCAAGATCTAACGCAGTTGGGACATAGGTTTCGCGGACAAACGGTGTATCCAGTCCCCGGTTATTGGCATTGCCACTCTCACTATTGCGGTAGAGGCTGCGAATTTCGTCAACCCAGAAATTGACGTGTTCAGCCAGGCCAATCTCTTCCGATGGTTCCTCAATTGCCAGAACAGCCGCCTGAATCTTCTGGCGCATTAGCTCAATTGTAAAGGGTCGTTCCATAGGATCATTCGCAACAGTGCTCAACAAAGCTCCGGCGATTTTGCGCACTCGCCAATCAGTAACATGCTCAGGTAATCTAAGGTGGCGTTGCGCCCCATTAAGCGCGAATGGAAGAGAACCTGTCAGCATTCTGAACAACACTATTCCGGCTGCATAGCGATCAGTCGAGGGTGGAGGAATCTGCGCAGTGAACGCTTCTGGTGGTAAATATAAAGGAGTTCCAGCCATACGCGCATCCTCCACACTTCGTTTCTGAACCGCAAAGCCAAAATCAATTAAAACAGGACACTGCTCACTCTCATCCAGAATAATGTTTTCGGGCTTAATATCGCGGTGGAGTAGCTGCTTTTTTTCAAGCGTTTCAATGGCATTCATCAAATCCTGTGCAAACTGCCACCAGCGCTCAACGGGCCAGGGAAATGTTGATTCTCTCTCTTTTAGGGTCGGACCAGGAATGTACTCCATCTTGATATGGGCATCATCTTCTGGCAAATAAATTTCCTCAATGCGCGGCAAATACTTACTTTTGATTTGTTTAAGCGCGTTATACTCAGCTTTTGCCTGATCGTAGATATCTTCTGGCCTGAGAAAGCGCTTGAGTACAAATGACCCAAACTCTTCTTCTGCATAGGCTGCGTAAGTCGCCAGATACGTTTTTGCCATTGTTCCCTGTCCCAGAACACGTTGGATTTTGAAACGTCCATTAAACAGGTGGGTCTCTTCATTATTCGGTATCTCGGTTCGCAGGCTACGCGCAAGTTCGCCGAGGCGTGATGCAATCTCTTTTGCAGTCAGTAGCGGATTGTTTTCAGAGATGATGATTTGCCGAAATAGCTCTGAAAGCTCATCCGCGCTCTTCAGCGGCAAAATTGACCAGCGTTTTTGGAGATCGGGAAAGTTGATCTCACTTTCAACAGATGCCCGTATTACTGAAATCGAAACGCCGGAAATACGTTCCAGGAACATCAGTGTAAGACTAAAGATATCGGTTGCAGGTGTGGCGTATTCATATCCCACGGCCAGGTTAAAAGATGCATAGGGGTCTTCGAATGCCTGTGCTAGTCTATCAAGTGGCGCAGCGATTGTGTTAGCGCCAAGACGAGCAGCAAAGAAGTTAGTAAAGGCAATTTTTGGTGACTGGCCTTTTTGCAGTACATAAACGGCATCTGGCCCGATAGCACGATGAACTATATTCTTACTATGTATTACATCCAACCCCTTAAAGCTGGCTGCCGCTATCAATAACTCCTGGGCTAACTCCTCACGTGTTTCAGGACGCGGACAGACGCTTAACGGTTCTCCTTTCAACGGGACAATCGGAAGCACGAGAAAATCTTCCGACCATTTTGATGGGTCCTGCACTTCAGAAACGAGGCCGGTAGCATATAGTTCTTTCAGTACCCGAAACTCTCGCAGGTAGAAATCGTATTGTTCCTGTGCCGCAAGCGGATCTCTCCCCAGATCATAGACCATCAGCAAGCGCGGTTCGCCTCCATCTATTGTGGCATGAAAGAGTCGCACACCCGGGCGAACGATGATAACATCATCAATCGTATATAGGCCAATCTGGTCAGGCATTGCTGGACGATTGGAGAGATCGATAAGCGCCTTTCTAATCAGGTTATGCACTTGCCCGACGTATGGATTCCCGCCCTGTGCATCAAGCGTTTGCAAACGCTGACATACATCATCTATCAGGAAAACGCCATTTGCTGCTCGTGGATCAAGAATCTGAGGTTGCTGATCAGTGGCAGAAAGCAATATACCACCACGAACATAATGAGCGCCCTCTTTTAATGCAGGTATTCGCCAGTTCAAATGACCAGCCAGCACTTTCGTTACATAATCCACCTTCGCAAGTGGACTACGTTCTGAAGAGCCATCAGAGCGAACCCATTGTTCATCATTACCACGAATCCTCCCTCGCCACGACTTCTCATCCAGGAGAAAGACCCGGCGTTTCCCAACCACCACAAAATCCATTTCAAATGATCGCCCATTAGAAGTTGAAAGAGTTTTATTACAAATCACAAGCCATGTATCAGGTAGTTGTTTCAATACCTCCGCTGCTCGTCTCTCTCCCTCGGTTGCAAATGATCCCGCGGCGCTCAACAGCTCTGCCATTGCACCTGCCTCTCTTTCCATTAAGCAAGTTATCAAACAACAATGGTGATTATTTCCATGCTCAGAAATTCGATATGTTGCTCATCCCATTAGAGAGTTCTCAGCTAGAGAACGAATTCTGGTAATGGTTCTATTCTTTATATCGCTCCATTGTAGGGATAAAGTTCAGGCTTGTCAAATCGTAACATAAATGTTACAACTCTCCTATGAAATGGACAGTTATACATTTTTTGAACGAGAAGATACAGTCCAATCTTCGGAGTTCTCCGGTCTTTACTAAGCCTTCGGCTGTTGGAAGGAGTATTTGCGAACTCGTCATATTAGTCCTGTACAGGAGGAAAAGAATGGATAGATATGAGCAGCGCCGCCTGAAAAGGTTGCAGAATCCAGAGGTGGCGGCTGGCTACCGGGAAAGGGCGGCTGAGATGGAATTGATGCGCCTGCTGGATGAAGCGCGTAAGGAAAAACATCTGACGCAAGAGGAGATGGCTGAGCGTATTGGGAGGAAACGTGAGGCAATTTCGCGGCTGTTCTCGGCGGATGATGTCAACCCCACCATTGGCACATTGATAGAATTACTGGCTGCGCTCGATTTGACAGCCGATATTACGCTACGCCATACAAGAGAGGGCGAAGGGCCAATGAAGGTCGTGCTGGAATCTTCTGCTCCCTACGATGTATAGCTAACACTATTCGCATGTTTGCTTGCCGTCTGCGGCAGCGCGCTGGAGAGATAAGGACGCTTGCAGAAAACTTATTCTGGTTTGAGCTTGACCACCATTACGCCGAACCATAACGCCCATAAGGCGAACAGGAGAATGGCTGGTGTGCTTAATGCCGCCTGGCCCGTTGTGGGAGCAGATGCCACTTGCACCGCGCTGCCGGACATCAGGGCGGCAATGGCGAGGGCCACGTAGCCGAAAAATACCCAGGAGTCGGGCCAGAGCCTGCGCCCGCTTCTGGCGATTACCGCGCCGAAAAGCAGGCACGAAAGGGCAAGCAGACCACCACCAACGGTGAAGGTGAGAACGGTAAAGAGGCCGGTCAGGGGCGCTGTATTGCCTGTAATACTCGAGGGTAAAGATGCTGAGTTGATGAGCAAATAAATCGTGCTTGCCAGCGTTCCGGCGACGAAGAAGATCAGGCCCAACAGGCCCGCCCACGCGGCCATGACCGCGTAGCCTTTGCCACGCCAGGCGAACTCTGGTATACCATCAACCGGCTCGTTTTCTTGCGTTTGCTCTTTTGCCTCTTCCACCTGCTCTTGCTCTTCTTCATCCACAGCTTCTTCCGCCTCTGGCGGCTGCGCATCTTCCTGTTCGCGCTCATGGTCCTGATCTTCCATATCGGCGCGTCCGATAATCTCCTGCGCCACAATGATACGGAAGAGCGCGAACGGCAAACCGAGCATAAGAGCGAAACCCGCCATCAGCAGGACGCGATAGACAGCAAAAAGCAGGCCATGACCGTTAATCCAGCGCAGCGTCAGAGCCACTGAATTCAGCGCGTCGCTATACCCTGCCGGGTTCAAGACAAACAATTGATAGAGCGGCACACCTATAACCAGCAGCAGCGCGCCGATGAGACAGTAAAGCGCGCTGCGTTGCAGCTTTGCCAGAAATGTACGTTTCATACACATCAATAGCCTTTCCCATTTTTATCCCAATCATAGCGTAACGCGCCATAAAAATCCAGTAGGAGGATGGATATGCATAGGCAGACTGTCCATGCGGTACTGTACATTTTGGTTAGAATACCCCTTGAATATGTACACTTTTTCCACTATAGTATCTATACGTACCAGTTGTCGTTCATCTGGTTCAGGCTATTTTTCCGCAGTCCTTGACCAGCAAGGAGGTAACTTCAGCATGTGTGGCATTGCCGGCATCCTCTTCAAACAACAAGAAGGCCCCATTGGTGAGATTCTTATCAAGATGCTCGCCGATCTCAACCGGCGAGGTCCTGACTCGACAGGACTGGCATTGTATAGCAATCTTCCTAAAGGCAATCTTGTAGCACGCATCAAGGTAGATGAGGATGCGCGACATGAGAGCGTGGACTGGGAGGCAAGCCTTGTAGAGACGGCGCAGGAATACGGCAAGGTGCGCGAAAGCAGCCGCGCCGGGCAATACGTGCGCCTGGTGATGGATTATGACGATTCCTACGAGGAACTGACCGCCGCGCTGGAAGCCAGTGGCGAGGGCGTCGAGGTCTTCAGCATGGGTCAGCACCTGGAAATTGTAAAACAAATGGGCAAAGCCAGAGCGCTGGATGCTACTTTTGGTATCTCCGCCATTCGCGGTACACACGGTATCTCGCATACGCGCATGGCAACCGAGAGCCGCGTCGATATTAGCCATTCGCACCCCTTCTGGGCGCGTCCGTTCTCAGATATCGCCGTTGTGCATAATGGACACATCACCAACTATCACAAGCTGCGCCGCCGCCTGGAAATCAAAGGACACCACTTTAATACTGGCAACGACTCGGAAGTCATCGCCGTTTACATCGCCGATATGATGCAGCAAGGCGCGACGCTCGATGATGCCGTGCGCAGCACCGTTACCGCGCTTGACGGCAGTTTCACCTACCTGGTGGCAACGGGTGACAGTATGGGCTTTGCGCGCGACCAGTTCGCCATGAAACCCCTGATTATTACCGAAACCGACGAATTTGTAGCCGTCGCCTCGGAAGAGTCCGCGCTGCGCAAAGCCTTCCCATTTGAACTCGAAATCCGCGAGGCCAGCGCGCGCGAAGTGCGCACCTGGCGCTTAGAACGCGCCGGAAGCACAAAGACGCTGGAATCGGCGGCTGTTGGGTAATAACCCGTCTGTTGTCATCCTGAGCGCAGCGAAGGATCTCTCGTTGGGCAAGGCACAGATCCTTCGCTGCGCTCAGGATGACAACAGAGCTTCCGTGAATGCCTCCGGGATTTGCTATTATTTACTAGTAAGGAGCGTGTTCGTATGCCTGTAACGTTGGATTGCGCGACGCTGACCACACGCGAGATTAATACCTCCATTAAACGGCTGGCCTTAGAAGGCGAAAGCGAGATTCATCTGATCAATCCTGAAGCGCGGCATAATCTGGGGGTGGCTGTTTTCGACCCGATCAAGATTGTGGTCGAGGGAACCGCCGGATATTTTTGTGGTAGCATGAATGATGGCGCAACCTTCCATATCCTGGGCAATAGCGGCTGGTCGGCGGGCGAATGTATGCTCTCCGGCGAAATCGTGGTGGAGCGCAACGCCGCCAGTGGGACAGGAGCATCGATTCGCGGCGGCACAGTTGTCGTTAAGGGGCATGTCGGCGCGCGCACAGGCGTGGCACAGAAGGGCGGGCTGATCGTGGTGGGCGGCGACACTGGCTATATGACAGGCTTCATGATGCAACGCGGCACGATGATTATTTGCGGCAATGCCGCCGAAGGTCTGGGCGATTCGATGTACGCTGGCACTATCTACCTCGGCGGCGAACCCACGCAGCTCGGCAATGATGCCGTTATTCAAGAGATGAGCGACGAGGATACACGCTTCCTCAGTGAAACTCTCGAAAAATATGGGCTACGCCATAAGCGTGCTATTTCGGATTTCAAAAAGATTGGTTCGGGCGGACGCCTGCATAACTTCTCAAAAGCTGACTTTGAATTATGGCGCGTTGCCATGTAACAACTGCACGGAAGGAAAGAGGAAACAGGTATGGATTCGGAGAAACCGCTTGTCCGTTACGGGCAACTCTGGTCGCCGGAGGTGATGGAAGATGTGCATGTCAAAGCAGAACTGGGACGCTATCGCATTCGCGGCTTCAGCACGCTCAAAAAATTTATTTCTTTCGACGAACTGACCTTCGTACCCTGCACGCTGAGCCGCATTCCCCTGGAAGGATACCGCGAGCAATGCACTACCGAAACGGTGCTGGGGACGCGCTTCGCCAGAAAGCCCATTGTGCTGAAAACACCCATTACCATCGCGGGTATGAGCTTTGGCGCGCTCTCGCGTAACGCGAAGGTGGCGCTGGGTCGCGCCGCTACGCGCGTGGGCATCTCGACGACGACCGGCGATGGCGGCATGTTGATGGCCGAACGCGAAGCCTCCGAGCAGCTTATCTACCAGGTTTTGCCGAGTCGCTACGGCTTTAACCCCCACCATATGCGCATGGCAAACGCGCTGGAAATCGTGATCGGCCAGGGAGCCAAACCCGGCACAGGCGGCGTTTTGCTGGGACAGAAGGTCTCCGAAGAAATCGCCGCCATGCGCGAATTGCCCGCCGGCGTCGATCAGCGCAGCCCGGTGCGCCATCCCGACTGGACGGGACCCGACGATATGGTCGTGAAAATTGAAGAACTGCGCGAGGCCACCGACTGGGAAATCCCTATTTACGTCAAGATTGGCGCGTCGCGTGTGGCCGACGATGTGAAGCTGGCGGTCAAAGCTGGCGTGGATGTAATTGTGCTGGACGGAACCGAGGGCGGCACGGCTGCCTCGCCCGACATCCTGATGGATCATACCGGCATCCCGACGCTGGCCGCCGTCGTCGAGGCTAAAGCCGCCTTGCAAGAAATCGGCATGGATGGTGTGGTGCAACTGGTCGTTTCCGGCGGTATTCGCGGCGGCGTGGACGCCGCCAAAGCCCTGGCGCTGGGAGCGGACGCCGTATCCATCGGCACCGGCGCGCTGATCGCTCTCAACTGCAACCGCCCGCTCTACATCGAAGATTATCACGCGCTGGGAACCGAGCCTTACGCCTGCCATCACTGCCATACCGGGCGTTGTCCAGTGGGCATCACCACGCAGGACCCCGAACTGATGAAGCGTCTCGATGTTGACGAGGCCGCCGACCGCGTCGCCAACTTCATCAACTCGATGACGATGGAGATACAGATGCTGGCGCGCGCCTGCGGCAAAAGCAACGTACACGACCTGGAGCCGGAAGACCTGCGCGCCCTGACGCTGGACGCCTCGTTCATCACCGGCATCCCTGTTGTCGGCACCAACCTGGTCTATGGCCGCCCCGACCTGCTGCCCCAGGCACATTCCAACGGGCATCGTGACGCAATGAACCATAACCACGCGAACGGCAAACACGCGAAGAAAAAGGGCAAGAAACATTCTGACGTGAAATGAAAACAGTGTAGGGATGCGATATGTAGAGATGCGAGGGACGGACGCGATCAGGTGGAGCGGACGCGATTTATCGCGTCCCTACATATCGTTGTGTGCAGTAGAGGCGGCTTTGCAACACGGCCTGCTGGCGTTTCATGCGCTCTTTTTCCGTATCCTCCACTCATTCGCGGCATCGTCTTCTTTTCGTCTTTCTTTGTCCCGGCCTCCTTTTCTCTTGCTTATGCCAGAATCTCTCATGTACAATGGCAATAGCCGCGCTCACTATGTAGAGTCTGAGATGCGATAAAACGAGGATGGGAAAAAGCATGAGGTCCAGAGATCAGCGCACGCCCAATTTGTTGCTCCGTCACCAACGCCTGTTACGCGGTTGGTCCTTACAGCGCGTAGTCAACGAAATTTGCGCCCTCCCCGAACATGATAGGCGTATCCCTGGAGTCAGCGCCGCGATGATCAGTTGTTGGGAGATGGGCAAGAAAAAGCCCAGCCCATTCTATCAAGAACGTCTCTGTTTGATCTATGGCCTGGCCGCCGATCAGCTCGGATTCATGGATGCGCCTGAATCTATGTCGAGCGGCCAAATCAATCAAAATACATCTCGCCGCAGTTTCATACAAACCATGAGTATTGTGAGTACCGGAGTAATAGTAGCTCCTCAAATTCTCTCACAATATAAATCGCTGGCTATATCAAAAGAGTCTATCAACAATTTAGCCGCCATCACTCAACAGTATCGAGCCATGCAGCTTCGTGGAGACACCTTCATTCGGCAAGGGTTAAACGCTCATATTGCAACATTACAAGATACTCTTGAAAATACTACCAACGATAACTTACGACGTGAGCTGTGGCGGATTCTGGCACAAACGCAACTTGTTGCCCGGCTGAACTGGCATGGGACGAAAAAGCTTGAACTCGCACAGGTAAAGACTTTAAATGAAGCAGCGATTGTATCTGCTCAGCATAGCGGCGACAAAACATTGGTGGGGGCAGCGCTGGGACACCTTGCACATCTTTACTTACGAGAAGAGCAAGATACGAAAAGCGCATACCAACTTCTAGGAAGCGCGCGTGAACAGATTCAGAAAGGCCATATATTACATGGGTGGTTTGATATCGTAACAGCAGCCATTGCGGCAAAAGAAGGCAATCAACCCTATTGTGAAGCGGCTATTGCTGATGCGATGGATGTAGCTTATCATATGCCTCAAACTCCAGAATATACTGATCCCTATTTCACGGATTTTAGCCCTATCAGTGTGACGGCTTTTGCTGGAAACTGTTGGCTTTCTGTTGAGGAGCCAAAGAAAGCTTACTCTCTTCTCACAACGATGAAACTGGAAGACTTAGCCATCAACCGACAAGCCAGCGCTTTGTACGATATTTCGAGAGCCTATCTTGCAGCAGGGCAACGAGAAGAAGCTCAAACTTATGCATTTCGCTCTATAGATATGGCTCTTGCAACAAAATGTTGGTATATTATTCCACGCCTCATTACCTTAGCTCAAGGTATCCTGTCTACAGACCGAAATGAACCACATGCTGCCGCGATCCTCGAATATGCACGATTAGCTCTTCAAGTTGACTAGAAGGAGATGCCCTATGATTACCCATATCGTTTTACTCAATCCTAAACCGGAAATTCCCTCCGATGAAATGCAACAGGTTCTGGCCCAGGTCCAGGCACTCCAACAAAGCATCCCAGGTATTGTCGATGTTCAGACAGGCGAAAATTTGAGCGGGAATCATCAAGGATATACCTATGGGTTCATCATGCATTTTGTCGATACAGAGCATTTGAAAGCTTACGCTCCACATCCGGCGCACCGTATTGTCAGCGATGAGATACGCCGTGTCTCTAGCAAGGTGATTGATTTTGATGTATGAATGTGCGATCTATTGATTACCCATGCCAGCCAAATATGAAAGAGACACAACGACTCACGCTTCGTATGGATAACATGACCTCTCGCTATTTGGAAGCAAAACGATGACTAAGCAGGAACAGACAAAAAACACAGATACTCCATCAAAGAACGTCAGGCGTATCCAGGCAGTGGTCACCGGGAAATTTAGAGTCATGTATCAACCCGGAAGCGCATTTGAGGAGACAAGGTCACACCTGATACAGCAAGGATTAGTGGTTCACGAAACATCTCATTTTCTTTATGCCATCGGACAGGGGCATCAACCTACCACACTTGTCCATCGATTAAGCACACATGAAGTAGATAATAATATTGGCTACTATCTCATGCGCGAACTTGCCTCGCGCGAACTCATCACGACTGACACAGATTTTGGAGCGGCTCTGATCGCGGTAGTCACATCCATAGCGCCTCAGAATCCGGTTGAGGCGTGGAATCTCTTCTCTTTGAATACCCTGCAACGCCTGCGCGAAAAATTGAACAATCTCTCCTCATCTCCAGATGGACAAGATTTCATCTCGCCTTTCGCGCACATTTATCATCGCCTGCTTCAACTCAAAATTGGTTCAAGCTTGCTCGATGTTGGCTGCGCCTGTGCATTTTGGCCGGTCTTAGCTGCCGAAAATACTCAAACACGCACTGAGAAAATTATTGGAGTGGATAGTCGGAGTGATGCCATCGCGCTTTCAAACAACCTGGCATCCGCTGCCAATATGACTCACATTGAATTTATACAGACTGATCTCCTGGCGCAAGAATTTCTGCTCGTAGGCATATTCGATACAGTCACGGCAATTGCTCTCATGGAGCATATTCCAGAAAAGCATTTGCCTCAAGCGTTTGACCATCTTTTAAGCGTAACACGACAGCGCCTGATTATCTCGGTTCCATACGAGGAGCAAGCGACACTGGCCTACGGACATCAACAGATCTTCACGCGCAAAAAGTTAGAGCAATGGGGCAAATGGTGCATTGAGCATCTTCAAGGGCAGGGGCGTTTCTGGTGCGAGGATGTTATGGGGGGGTTGCTTGTGGTTGAACGCCAATAAACAGAGAGAAAAGGACGCGGGCGACGCCGAGCGTCCTGCCCCCGCCCCTACGGATGTGGGGAGCGTTGGGCGAGGATATACCTTGCGGTCTCCTCGGCGACGATCTGGCCTTCGTCGGTGGGGATTGCCCAGACCTGGGCGCTTGAGTGATCGGATGAGATAAAGGCTTCTTGTTGGATGGCGGCGGCGTTGCGCGCTTCGTCGAGGTAGATGCCCAGGCAGGCCAGCGATTGTATGACGCGGCTGCGGATGGCTGCCCCTTTTTCGCCAATGCCTCCGGTAAATACCAGGCGATCCAGGCCATTCAGGGCGACATAATAGGAGCCGATGGTTTTGACCAGGGCATAACAGAAGGCGTCGATGGCGAGACGCGCGCGATCGTTGCCGCTGGCTTCGGCGGCGAGCAGGTCGCGCATATCGCCACTGGTGCCTGAAATTCCGGCCAGGCCGCTCTGCGTATTGAGGATGCTATTGAGTTCCTGCGGCGTGGCATGACCCTGCTCGATGAGCCAGAGCAGCACGAAGGGGTCAAGGTCTCCGGTGCGTTTCGTTTGCGGGAGGCCGCTCTGGGGCGAGAAGCCCATGGAGGTGTCGATGGATTGCCCGTCACGTATGGCGCACACGGACGAACTGCCGCCGAGGTGGCAGGAGATGACGCGCAATGGCGACGCGCCGGGGGCAAGTTCGGCAACGCGGCGACTGATATAACGATGCGACGCGCCATGAAAGCCATAATGCTCGATGCCGTATGTCTCTTGCCAGGCACGAGGGACGGCGTAGACACGCGCGTAATCGGGCATAGTGGCGTGAAAGCTGGTCTCCCAGACGGCGACGAGAGGGACGGCCGGAGCCACTTGCTGGAAAAGGCGCATAGCGAGGATATACGGGGGATTGTGCGCGGGCGCGGCTGGCGTCATGCGCTCCATCTCTGCCAGCACCTGCTCAGTCACGATAACTGGCTGGCGATAGACACCCCCATGCACAGCCTTGAAACCGATGGCATCGAGCGTGGAAAGATGCTCCAGTACACCCAGCGGGGCTTCGGTCAGGCTACGCAACATCAATCCGATAGCCGAGGCATAATCCGGCTCCTCCACCTCGCTGGTAAATGCCCGCATCTGTCCCTGGTCAGCGGGGCGTATATGCTCGACGATGGCCTTCGCGCCCGGCAAACCGATGCGTTCGATAGAACCGGACGCCAGCGTACTATATCGCGCCTGCGCGGATGCAGGCGAATGCACGCCAACCAGCTTGTATTTCAGGGATGTGCTGCCAACATTGGCAACTAAGATGTGGAGCATAGATACCTCTCTTTTATTTTTCAGGGGCAAGTTCGAGAATGCGAACACCCGGCACATCTCGCAGCATGGCGACCCAAGAGTGGCATGGCGACCGCCGCGCGGGGCATGGCGACCGCAAGGGTCGCCACTACTATACTACGACTTTTGCACATTTCCCGTGTATAGTAGTGGCGACCCTTGCGGTCGCCATGCTTCACACAACTTTGCAATAGCCTTACACCTCCCTCCTACACTGTACTCATCTGAAAGACAGAAAGCAATACGAATACTATGTGCGATTTTTACACACTTCCCGGTAATTGGGAACAATTCGTCATAGGGGCAAAATGACAGGTTAAGGTTTCTCAATGTGCAACAGGTACTTTTATGTGAGATAAAAATACATCAATGAATAGCCGTTTCTGAGATAGAGTACTATACCTCTTGAGTTATGTTT